>NZ_JBFROI010000022.1:0-150477 GCF_041471405.1 Vibrio sp. 10N.261.52.C11 | reverse complement strand
GACCCTGTAAATAATTCTGTGTAACTGTCGGGGTTACATGTATTGAGTGAGTCGGTCTTCGAACATAATCATAAAGCGGTTTAGAGCTTGTCGCCAGTTTCTGATCGGCATCGTCCATTTCTTGGAAGCATCTCGGATAGCCAGGTAGATCACCTTTCTAGCTGATTCATCCGTTGGGAAGAGCTTGCGCTTCTTAATCGCTTTTCTAATAACGCTGTTGAGGGATTCAATGGCGTTAGTCGTGTAAATGGCTCGGCGAATATCCTCTGGGTAGTTAAACAGGGTGTTGAGGTTGTCCCAATGCGCCGTCCAAGAGCGACTGATTTGAGGATACTTACTATCCCATCGGTCAGAGAACTGCGCTAGAGCCAGCAGAGCCTCATCTTCTGTGGCTGATTGGTAGATTTTCTTCAGGTCAGTCGCCACCGCTTTATAGTCTTTCCAAGGGACGTACTTGACCGAGTTTCGCACCATGTGGACGATACAGAGCTGTATTTGCGTCTCTGGGAACGCAGTGTTGATGGCGTCAGGAAAGCCTTTTAGCCCGTCAACGCAAGCGATAAGGATGTCTTTTACCCCACGGTTTTGAAGCTCAGTCAGCACGTTAAGCCAGAATTTGGCACCTTCCGTTTCAGAGAGCCACATGCCGAGCAGCTCTTTTTGGCCTTCCATGTTGACGCCTAACGCAAGATAGACCGCTTTGTTGATGACTTGCTTGTCTTGACGCACCTTAACCACGATGCAATCGAGATAGACGATAGGGTAAATTTCGTCGAGAGGTCGCGACTGCCATTCAATCACTTGCTCAAGCACCGAGTCCGTTACTTTTGATATCAGCGTTGGCGAGACATCGGTATCATACATTTCCTTGAACGTTGCGACGATTTCACGTGTGGTCATGCCTTTCGCGTACAAGCTCAATATCTTGTCGTCCATGGATTGGAATCGAGTTTGGTGCTTGCGGACGAGTTGAGGTTCAAAGCTGGCTTCACGGTCGCGGGGAACGTCGATATCGATTTCTCCATCATCGGTGATGATTGACTTGCCCGAGTAGCCATTGCGGGAGTTGGAGCTGGTTCTAGATTGGTGTTTTTGATATCCAAGGTGCTCATCGAGTTCAGCGTTTAACGCCGTTTCAACGGTCACCTTGGTTAACATTTTGCGGAAGTCATCAAGATCAGATTCTGTCTTAATTGACTTTGCTGCTTCACGAGCAAAAGCTTCGAGTGCTTTCTTATCCATATTGTCCATCCTTAGCCTTTAAGGCTTAAGTTTAGACAGTTACACAGAATTCAGGACACTCTCCATAAAAAATCTCATTGATATGCGCTTTGAGCAACTGAAATAGCACAAGTTGTGGTTGCAATGCGACACTCTCGTTAACAAAAAATCAAACCTTTTTTTAAATAACAAAAAAGTCAACACTGAAAATCAGAATACTAACTGCTTTCAGCCTCAATTCACAACCTTCAATAAGGCCCTATTTATAGGGCTTTTCTTTATTTTCGTCCATCTGGTGCCCATAGTTATACGTTAAAAAACCGAATTCAAGTCCAAAAGCGAAACTTCACCATTTAAGTAACCACGCATATTTCTCTGAACATGAAGGCTCATTGCCAAAAACTCGAGACACTTCTTCGGCCTGCAATTAAGCATCTAATGTTTTGCCAATCGCTTCGAGATTCTTAAAATAACGATCATTGTCGGCTGTAAACCGTGCCTTCATGCCTTTTGTAAGGCATCAGTATATTCAAGGTTGTCTCTCTGCGACGCCTTTATCTAATTTACAGTACCCTCATAATAGCTACAACTTTAATCCTTTTACCTTTGCGATACTCTTTATGTCCTTGCCTAAAGTGTCGGCAGAGCTTATCTTTATTAGCCTTCTCTTCAGCTATATATCAATAAATCAGCACATGCCTCCTGGGTATTCCTACACCCGTTAAAACTCCTAAAATTTAGTCTGGACTCCAGTTACGCCCAACCAACAATCTGATGAGCTGAACCCGTTCAAGTAGAATGATGTATTTCGCAGACAGCTTCCACCTACCTAAGTGAAATTTATTAAATTGACTATGATTTTCGTCCAAACAGTTAAAGTGTTAAAATGATCACAACAATGTTGATGGGGCTTAAGGTGGTCGTAAAAATACTTCTAGTCCCCCCACTATCTGATTTTTTCTTTTGGTACCCCACCTGATACCCCATCAGATTTACCATAAAAACAAAAGGTATATTTTTCATATGGTTGCAAGTAAAATCCAATGGTTTCCGGGTCACATGCATAAAGCCCGTAAAGAAATCGAAGAAGTTATCCCACAAGTTGATGTGATCATCGAAGTACTGGACGCTCGTATCCCGTTCAGTAGTGAAAACCCAATGATCTCTTCACTGCGCGGCGATAAGCCTTGTGTAAAAGTGCTGAACAAGCGTGACCTTGCAGATCCTGAACTGACTCAACGTTGGATTGAGCACTTCGAGAAGGAGCAAGGCGTTAAAGCGATTGCGATTACGACTAGCGTAAAAGAAGAAGTTAACCACGTTATGGAGCTGGTACGTAAACTGGCACCGCACCGTGAACAGATGGGCAAAAACATTCGTACAATGATCATGGGCATCCCGAACGTGGGTAAATCGACCATCATCAACTGCTTGGCTGGACGTACGATTGCGGTTACTGGTAACCAACCTGCGGTAACTCGTCGCCAACAACGTATCAATCTGCAAAATGGCGTGATCCTTTCAGATACTCCAGGAATCCTTTGGCCTAAAGTAGAAAACCCACACAGTGGCTTCCGCTTGGCTGCAACAGGTGCTGTAAAAGATACAGCAATGGAATACGATGAAGTGGCATTTTACACAGTAGAGTACCTAGCAAAACAGTACCCTAACCTTTTGCAAGAGCGCTACCAAATTGAAGAGCTGCCTGAGTCTGACATCGAACTGATGGAAGCGATTGGCCGTAAGCGTGGTGCACTTCGTGCCGGTGGTCATATCGACATTCACAAATGTTCAGAAATCCTGCTTCACGAATTGCGTAATGGCACTTTAGGTAAGGTAACGCTTGAGTTGCCAGAAATGATCACACAAGAGCTGATCGAAGTTGAAGAAGCGGCTGCGCTGAAAGCGGAACAACAGATTAAGAAAAAAGAAGAGCGTCGTAAGCGTTACCTGAAGAACAAGCGTTAATCGCGATTAGTTTTTATAATCTGCTTTAATTTCTGTTTACCACTCTTACACCAGCCTCTAGATATTCACGCTCTATCGATAATAGAGCGTGAATATTGCCCGCTACCGTTTGTTGATCTAGCTAACATACTGACAAATCTATAGAAATGGTCGTTTACAATCCCAAAGACTGTGACATACTACGCAAATTATTGTGTATCAATCTCGGCTAATTTCTCAATGCGCTCTTATTCTGGGTTCAAGAATCAAAGATTTAAAACCTATTTCGATAATGAAATTTATTTGCCGTACATAAATTTCATCTACATCCCTATCTCAATATTCTGTGCTTTTATCGTCACCGACTACATCCACTTTGGTAGCGAGTGCATTACGCCTATCATTTTCCGAGTCATACTTTTTTTATTGATGATGGCCGCCGCCAGATACTGTATTACAAACAAACCCAACGTTTTGGAACTCGTAGAAAGTGCCTTCCTTGTAATTAGCTCACTTTTCTTGGTCTATGTCGGTCGACTAGCCATCGAGCTGAACAACTTCGATTACCAAGGTGGCATCATTTTAGTGATGATCTACATTGGTACGTTTTCAAGATTGTCAGCCAGATACAGTATATCTACGCTGTCGTTTATCTTTTTGGCTTATCTCATCGGCCTTGCGCCACTGCTTTATGAAGCGGAGCCAGAGCATGAAATAGAAACAATTTCCGTTTATATCTCGGCTTACATCCTAATCTCAGCGGCCTGTGTTAGACGTGACCTGGAAGTACACAAACGTTTCGCTCAATCCGAGCAACTCCGCAAACAAGCGATTCAGCTTCGCAAGCAATCTAATATGTTCGAGGCCCTTTCCTATCAAGACGCACTAACGGGCTGCTACAACCGCCTTTATCTTCATCAGGTGATAGAACCGAGCATAGACCGTCAGCGATCCATTACATCGCTCATGATAGATATTGATCATTTCAAATCGATTAACGACACCTACGGCCATCAAATGGGTGACATGGTGATTAAAGAACTGGCCGATGAGATTCAAAAACGACTACCGACTAGCAGTAACTGCTTTCGATACGGCGGTGAAGAGTTTTTGGTGCTGGTCCAAGGAGAAACCGAGGCTTCAATTGAATCGCTGGTTAATGCCCTTTTAGAATCCCCTACTCGCCTTAGATTAGAAGTAACAATTTCAATCGGTGTGAAACATGCCCCTCAAGCCCTTGGTTCTGTCGAGCAGCTTATCGACGACGCTGACCAAGCACTCTACATTTCGAAAAAAGGCGGTAGGAATAAGATCACATGGTGTGATTAATCGCCCAATATTTCACGCATCTTTGCGAATCATTAAAACGACCACTAATTCAATCAAAAAAGCCCCGAGCAACTTAATACTCGGGGCTTTTGTCTTTGTTCTTCTGCTTTAAAATAGCTTCGTTAAGAACCTGCTACTCAGCAAAAAAACAGTATTCAACAAGAATCGACTAAGAATACACAACGCTCGCTGTTTTCTGTTCAAGTTCAACGGGAGAGCTCCAAGAAATCACTTTTTCATTCACTTGGCTGCCACATGGTGCGTTCCAAACTTGCTCTAGTTCTTCTTTGCCACCAATCGCCTGATAAAAAGCAATCGCTTGGTGGTTCTCAGACATCACCTCTAGGTAAAGCCCTGAGTCCGAATAGTATTGCTGCAACCACTTCGACAATTCAGACAACAGACGCTTGCCTACACCTCGTCCACGATAATTATTATCTACATGTAACGCATCGATGAACGTACCACGCTCAAAGTTGTGATTACCGAACGCGCAGACAAAACCAACCAGTAAACCGCCTTCCTCAAGCAATAAAACATGTTGGTTGAAAGGAGGATTAATCAAACGAGTCTGCCAAATAACAGATCTGTCCTCCAAAACATCATGTTCTAGGTAATCATCAGCAAGAATGCCACGGTAATATAGCTTCCAGCTATCCGCGTGTAATTGGGCAATCCGCTCATAATCTTTATATTCAGCTACCTTAATTTCCATTTATTAGCCCTTAGTACTTCCATTTATGACTTGCTACTACATTTCACACTACCTTTATACAATATTTAAGCAAAACATACTAATACACGTTTACACTTTCAATATTGACTTACACGTGTACGCTGATATTCTAGCGCACAGATGTAAGCCCAATGGAAATTTGCTAATGAATAGTGCCGACAAACAATCTACAAAAAAGCCGCCATTAATCTGGCTCAATATTTTTGTGTTCTCTTTTAGTATGCTGCTTGCTGTTGTAGCGGCTCCCGTTTATGGCTACTTTTTTGGCTATGGCATGGAGCACTGGATATGGCTAGCAATCTGCTTTACGTTCTGTAACCTTTCAATCACGACAGGTTATCACCGCTTATGGTCACATAAAGCGTTTGAAGCGCATTCAAGCCTAAGATTCCTGTTTGCATTAGGTGGTGCATTTGCCCTGCAGAACAGCGCGCTACACTGGTCTTCTGATCACCGTGTTCACCACAAGCATGTCGATAACAACGACAAAGACCCATACTCTGCAAAACGTGGATTTTGGTACTCACACATTGGCTGGATGGTTCGTAATTACAGCACCTCAATGTACGAAAACTACGAAAACTGCCGTGACCTTAAAAAAGATAAGATTGTTATGTGGCAGCACAAGCACTATGTTCTGTTAGCATTACTAATGAATTTCGGTGTTCCTATCGCTTTAGGTGTGATTTACGGTGACGTGATTGGCATGTTGTTAATCGTAGGTGCAGTTCGTTTGGTACTTAACCACCACACAACATTCTTTATTAACTCTCTTGCTCACATCTGGGGTAGCCAACCTTTTACTGACAAAAACACAGCGCGTGATAACGGTGTGTTAGCAGTACTCACTTTCGGCGAAGGCTACCACAACTTCCACCACATCTTTGAGAACGACTACCGTAACGGCATCTACTGGTGGCAATACGATCCAACAAAATGGTTGATTAAGAGTGCTTCGTTGATGGGACTGGCAAGTAAGCTTAAGAAAACCCCTCAAGCTCGTATTGAGAAAGCTGAAGCGTCAATGTTACTTAAACGCACCCAGCAAAAAATCATGCATCGTGCCGACAAGCAACAAATCGCAGAGAAGCTTCAACAAGAGTTTGATGCTCTAGTATCAAACATGAACGAATATTACGAAGTTAAAAAACAGCTACTTGAAAGCAAGCGCGAAGACGTTGTGAAGAAGTACGAACACTCTGTTCTTAAGGTTCGTTATCAGCAAATCAAAATGAATTTCGAACAACAGAAGAAAAATTGGGCAATGACAGTGGAACAATATGCTTAAAGCAAAAAAATACGCTTAACACACCAATAACAACACAGTTTGATTCTTATTCTGAAGCCCTTATATTGCTATGAGGGCTTTTTTAATTCACAGTTCTAATTAAATTTATGAATTTTAAGTCTTTATTCTAATTACAGACACTAGTTCCAAATGTCACATTTTCAATGCAACAAGATATCACTTCAGAGCCTTGCCTGTGACAAGAATCACTTACAGAATGATATCCATCTCATAACATGCGCGTCCCAAATTTCTTTCAGCAATTAGCGGACCCACTTTATGAAATTGTTAAAAACATCTATCGCTTTCGCCATCTCTTCTGCACTTTTGATTGGTTGCAGCAGTGACACAGATTACGTTCAACCTGAAGAAGTAAAGATCGCGACTTATAACTTGTCTTTTGATCGTGCCACCTTCGAAGACCTTGTAACAGAAATGCAGATTGAACCAAGCGCTCAAACAAAGCTAGTAACCGACTATTTGGATAACACGATTGATGACGCTGACAAAGTAACAGCTGCCAAGGTTATCCAGATCCGCAACGTCGCTGCCGTGATTCAAAAGAATCGACCTGATGTGCTGATGATGGCTGAATTTAACAATAATGGTACTGGTACCGACAAATCAGCGCTCGAAGGCTTCCAGAAGAACTACCTTTCTGTTGCTCAAAGTATCGAAGGTGCAGGTGGCGACGCGAACCTAGAACCAATTTCATATCCATATTTTGAAAGCTACTCGACCAATACAGGTTTGTTGAACGAATTTGGTTTTGATTTAGACAATGACGGTAATTTTGGAACACTTCCCGGTGATGCGTGGGGCTTCGGTTTCTACCATGGTCAGTATGCGTTTGCTCTAATGTCTAAATATGAGATAGACACGGCCAACACTCGCACATTCCAAGAATTTAAATGGAAAGATCTTGAAGGTGCAACCATCCCAACAATCACAGTTTGTGATGATCCTAGTAAGTTCCCTGTCGGCATGAACTGTGGCGACGAGTGGTACACAGCAGCTGAATGGGAAGAAGTTCGTCTATCGTCAAAAAACCACGTTGACGCGCCGATCCTAATTCCAACTAAAAACGGGACAGAAACCGTTCACTTGTTGATGTCACACCCTACTCCTCCAGCTTTTGATGTGGGTAAGAACATTGAGCAAAACGCAGCGGAAGTCGACTTCTGGCACCAATACATCCAAAACAAGTCGTTCATCTATGATGACACTGGAAAAACAGGTGGCCTAGAGCAAGGCAAGCACTTTGTTATGATGGGTGACCAAAACCTAGATCCTGTTGATGGCGACGGCATTAGCTCTGTAATGCAAGATTTGCATAACGACTCGTTAGTTAACCAAGACGTCACCAATGGCAGCTTGTATCCAACAAGTTATGGCGCAGCTGAACATGCGGTAGATAAATCATCGTCTCACCCACAACCGAACCGTATCACTTCAACATTTGGACTTGCTGTAGATTACGCACTGCCTTCAGCAACACTTAACATCGTTGATTCTGGTGTTTACTGGGCCGCTTCTTATGAAGAAGGACGCAAGCTATTCAATGACTCACGAATTGGTGATTATGGTAACGGTAAAGATGTTTCATCTGACCACCGCATGATCTGGGTAAAGGCTGATTTCAGTAACTAATTCATTCACTTTTTAAAATGCCCGGCTTAGTGTCGGGCTTTCTTATGAGCGTAATTCATTAAAAATCTCGCGATTACAAAGAGAATTATGGACACAAACAGCCATAGTAATTGGATAGATCGTATCTTTTTCTTTGGTTTATAGATACTTATATTACCCGGACCCAGAGATTTATTGCGCTAGGAATTCACAATGACTAAGCTAACCATTATTGCAACGATCGTCTCTAAAGAAGATAAAACTGAGCTAGTTAAATCAGAGATGATTAAATTGATCGATAAAACCCGCTCCGAAGAAGGCTGTATCAACTACGACCTCCATCAAGATAACAGTAACCCTGCTCACTTCGTTTTTCATGAGAACTGGGATTCTGAAGCTCATCTAGAGAAACACTTAGCGAGCCAACACATCGCTGACTACATGGCTGCGACTGAAGGTTGTATTGAAACCTTTGTGCTTAATAAAATGACGCACATTGCCTAACCAGTCACTCAGTACTAATTCAATAAAAAGCCCTGCTCTGATCGCAGGGTTTGTCTTTTCTACAAGCTTATATCTGCTCATTCTAATAATGAAAAAACCCGCCAGAGTAGCGGGTATGGTCAATAATCATGACTGTCAAAGACAGATAGGTAACAACCATCAATCCAATATTGAGTACCACTTTACAGTGGCACTCTGACATTTCTTTTGCTGATCGCTAGCACGGGGGCACTAGTTAAAAGCACGAGCCAAAATGCCATTCCCTTGATATTGGTAAACACTTGAATTACTACTTACAAAGACCGATTCTCCGGGCTTAAGAGAAACTGACCGCCCTTCTGAAGTGACGGTCGCCTCTCCTTCCACACAGAACAAGATCTCCGCGCTACGTAGATACAGTGACTTGCTCTCATCAGTCGCAGACAAGATATCAAAGCCAAAGTCATCCACTGGAATCGGATAACTCATCTTGCCCTCTTTCAATACAGGCTTAAGGCGGATATCTTCTGGCTTAATCGGCTCAAAGATTGTGTTGTCGATAAGCTCAGGGACATCGATATATTTGGGAGTGAGACCGGCACGCAGCACATTGTCTGAGTTTGCCATAATCTCTAAACCCGTACCTTGAACATAAGCATGTGGGGTTTCTGCGAACAGGAACATCGCTTCACCGGGCGCCAGCTCAACCGTGTTAAGCATTAATGGCGCAAATAAGCCAATATCACCTGGATAATGCTGTTTGAATTCGATGCTGTATTGAAGAGCTTCACGCCCCATGACCGTTTTGGCTGGTCGCGCATGTGCAGCATAAAGCTCATTAAGCGCAGACGCTTTGCGGTCACCTTCAAGAGACATAATGGCGCTAAAGAACGACTTCAAAGAATCACTGTCGGCATTGGCTTTTAGTACATTAAGCTCAATCGCTAACGAAGGAATATCCGCTTCTTCGAACAAGGCAATAATGTCGTCGATTGGACGAAAGCCATTCATCGCTTTGTAGAAGGTCAACGCATAAACCAACTCAGGTTTATGGTTTGGATCTTTGTAGTTGCGATTAGACGCATTCAAAGGGATACCAAGTGCATTCTCACGCTCAAAACCTAATTCTGATTTTCGCTTGTTCGGGTGAACCTGAATCGATAACGGTGTTTCAGCGGCCAACACCTTAAACAAGAAAGGCAATTCACCGAAACGAGCCGCCGTGTATCCGCCTAAGACATCGATTTTGTTTTCATCAATCATGTGAGAAAGCGATTCACCGGTATCGCCTACCTTTGAACAACCATTTGGATGAGCACCCATCCAAATTTCTGCTTGAGGTTCCTGGTTTGGGTTCACAATACCAAACAATTGGTTAATGGAGTCTTTGCTTCCCCATGCGTAGTTTTGAATAACGTTGTCGAGTTTAAATAGAGACATAATTACTTCTCATTAAAAATCTGGCTACCAAGCTTGAGCGTGGCGGCGATATTACGGGCAGTGCGAGTCAGGTTTTGATTCGCTTCTGATAAAACTTGGTCTAAAGACTGAGGAGAACGTACGGTTCCAAACAAGCTAGACATTGAGCCGTAAAGCTTTTCAACCTCTTTACCCAAAGAGCCTGCAATACCAATGGTTGGAATATTCAGTTTTTGAGCGCGCTGAGCTATACCAAAAGGTGTTTTACCTTGCAGGGTTTGGTTGTCCATCTGTCCCTCTCCGGTCAAGACCAGTGAAGCACCTTCAAGAACCTTATCTGCATCCAAAGCATCTAGTACCATCTCAATACCCGCTTTAATTTGGATATTGAATGCCAGACTTAACCCCAAAGGTGTACCGCCAGCCGCACCAAAACCAGCGGTGTCGCGGTGATTAGTACCTGTATGTGTTTGAGCGATATCGGCAAAGTGATCGATCGCAGTATCAAGTTGTTCAACTTGAGCTTGTGAAGCCCCTTTTTGTGGACCAAACACGGCACTTGCTCCGCTTTCGCCACACAGTGGATTATTCACATCACATGCGACCACGAACGTCACTTCTTTGCATCTAGGGTGCAGTCCATCAAGATCGATGCTTGCTAACTGGCTTAACTCGGCGCCGCCACCAGATAGCTCGTTGCCTTTTTTGTCGAATAACTTGCCTCCCAACGCTTGTAAGATGCCAGCACCCGCGTCATTAGTTGCGCTGCCGCCCAGACCAATGATGATTTGTTCAACACCTTGATCTAATGCATCTTTGATCAATAACCCGGTACCAAACGAAGATGCGATTAGCGGTGCTCTTTCTTCTACTGTTAATCGGTCTAAACCCGATGCTTGAGCAAATTCCACCAAAGCAGTTTTTACGTTGTCGCCATCAACTGTCTGTTCTAAAGATGCCCAGTAAGCCGAGCAATCCCGTCCGATTGGATCCGTCGTTAGCAACTGCTGCTTCTTGCCATTGAGCGCCGCTAACAACACATCTACGGTGCCTTCTCCACCATCGGCGAGTGGCATTTTCACAAACTCTGCGTGAGGGAAAACGTCAGCAAATCCGCGCTCAATACAAGACGCTACTTGATGGGCGTCGAGTGATTCTTTAAATGAATCGGGGGCAATTACAATTTTCATTGTCGTTCACCATTCCCGCCCACTAAGGTGAGCGGGTCATTGAAATTAGAATTTGATTTGGAATGTTTTCGCTTGGCAAGATGCCAATTCACCAAAAGATAATTCGCCAAAAGACAAGTCACCAAAGGTTTCAATTGCTACATCACCTTCACGAACGCGCTCGTCCATACTTGTCTCTTTCCAGCTTGAAACCGCTTGAGTGAAAGAGATTGAGTCCGATACTGAACCACTTTCTGCTGGGTTGTAGACACGCATGATCAACGCATCTTCGTCTTCAGCTTTCTTAAGCACACTTAATACCGCACCCGCTTGTTGCTTCGATAGCAAGCTGAAGCTCATTGGTAGGTTTTGTTCGCCCACATTCAGCTTCATCGCGTTGTAAGGGATCTTGTTGTAGCATTCGATTTGAGTGACATTGTCACGTGCTTGCGCCATGATGTTCGCGTCAATGTGGTTACCCGAGAAGCCACACAGTGTGAATTCACACACTAACTTGCCGCGCACTTGTGAATCTGGGGTCGGGATCTTGATACCAGAAGGACGCCCCGGACGAAGCAATAGCTCTTCTTTACCCAACACGCCAATACCACGGAATAGTGTCAGTGCGAAGGTATCTCTATTTTCGTCACCTTTAGATGCAATCACTTCAAATTCACGCAGACCATTCGACATAATAGCCATACCCGCTTTGCCGTTTTCTAGCGCAGCAAAGTTCATTAACTGATACACAGGAACCGGTGCTTCTTTCCACTTCTCTTCTTCCCAAACCGCCATTGCAGGGTCATTGGTTGGTCGAGTAATACAACCGAACTGGTTATCTGCTACTACAGTTTCAGAAATAAATGGCGTAGGTACTAATACACGTACACGGTGGTCGTCGGCTTGGTTGTCCAATTCCATACGGACTTCGATGCGGCGAGAACCTTGCTTCAATACCACTTGGCATTGCGCTTCAACGAATCCATTTTGACCCGTGCGTTCTTCACGCTCTGTAAGGTTTGCTGGCACGTTCATGCGGAAAGCGATGTTTGCTACCGATTGGAAACCTTGGTGGTCAATTGATGTTTCTACCGGGAATTCATCAGAGTACAACAGCCACTCTTGACGAGATGGAGAGTAATCGTACTCATCGCCGTCATCAGAACCATCTTCTAAACGAAGTGCTTGGTCGAATACTTGCTCTGTCTCTTTATCGAAAATAGTCAGAGTACCGTTGTCGTTTACATTAATTCGGTAGTATTCGTTCTCTAGCAAGTAGTCTTTCTGCTCTGCGACTTTAACTGCGCCCTTCTCATTACCTTGGATGTGTAACGTGGTGAAACCCATCGCTGGCACAGTGCGTTTGATTTGAATATCAAACTCCATGAAAGGGTCGTAGTTGCCGTAGTGAACGATTTGACGGTCTACTTTACCTGGGTCGATTTGGCGCTTGTCTTGGATGAAGTATTCAACTGGGTTTTCGTTTTCATCAAAGATAGAAAATTCTTGAGCACGGATAGTGATGGTTGTGTTCACCACTTCTTCACGCTCATACGGAGAAAGGTTAAACATCGCCAGTTTGTCGCAACCTTCGCGATCCGGCATATGGTCAACGATTTTACGTTTGTAGAAGTGGATTAGGTTTGTCGCCATGTCGTCCGCAAGGATGTAACGGTTTAGGATTTCAGCGTGTACCTTGTCTGAACAACAGCAACCAATAGAGTCATGAGCATGGTTCTTCATACTCTCTTTCCACATTTTCTCAATCAAACCGTGGTGATATTCGAAACCTAATGTCCAAGCGATAGACGCTAGAGGTTCTAGGATGTTTACAATCTTGTTTTCGATTTCCGCATGGATCAGTTTGATGTCCATACGTGTTGACGAAATCGTGCGGTGAACACGCATGTATTTACCGTCGTTGAATTCGCCTTTGATTGTGTCGAGTTGGTCGCGCGCTGCTTCTACTTTCTCGAATACTTCTTCAAAGCGACTCATTGAGAACTCGCGATCTGGGTAGATTTCGCGAAGCTTGTCCATTACTTCAAAGATATCTTTTTGAATCGGCATTTGATCGTGGCCGTTCGGTAGCAAGATATCTTTAGTCACCGATGGCTTTTCTAGCACTGGGAAGTACTTATCTAAACGAGCACGCAAGCCTTCTTCGTCTTGTGGAAGGTATTTACCAATCGCGTAACCTAGCGGAAGCACTTGTGCCACCACTTCACTGCCGTCATTAGACTGCCATAAGAATTCTGTTTTGTTTGTGCCATGACGCTCTGAACAACCACGCCAGAACATTGCACGCGTGATGTCGAAGCCGTTGTAGATCATTGGCAGCTGTGAGCTCATGCTGAATGAATCTGGTAGGTAACCAATCTTCATTGCATCGCCAAACTTCATGCAGTCACGAATACCATACATCATGTTACGTACAATTGACTCACCAGAAACTTGCATTGTGTCGGTTTGAGAATACCAAGGGCCAATAATTAACTTGCCCGCTTCAACCAATGCTTTTACGCGCTCTGTGTTTTCTGGTTTGATTACAAAGTAATCTTCTAGAACGGCGGTTTGACCATCTAGAACGTAATATTTGTATTCTGGATCGCTCTCCAGACGGTTCATGATTTCTTCCATGTTGTTCACAAGAAGAATACGAGACTCTTCTGTTGTGAAATACCATTCACGATCCCAGTGCATGTGAGGAGTAATGTGTACGCGTGATGTAGTCATAATCATTTACCTAAATGTGTCGCTTCGAGTAAAACTAAAGTTCGAACCCAAATACGACTAAATTAAAGTTTTTCAAGGGGTTAAAATTGGCTGCCACTAAATTTAGGGTGCAGAAAACCACGCCCAGAATCTGTGTGAATAAAACCGTTAGGAGCACAGGCATTTAGGACAGCCAAGTTGTTCGTTATTTTTTATACGGTGTTTTAATTGCGAGCTAGAAGCTAGCTCAAAATTCAGTTAGTTCTGTGTTGCAGTACTTGCTTCAAACTTACCCTTTTTTACAGCGTGACCACGCCACATCAGAAGAGTAACAGTTGAAATCACTGTGCCGACAATCGCAGCACCGAACCAGATTGCAGCAGCAGAGAATGCGCCCAAACCTGAATCGTGTAACAAGAAGATAGAGAAGATACCTGCACCCGGAGTCGATAGACCAATACCTGCCGCGCCAACCATCGCACCTGTAACCACTGATCCTAGTAAGAATGAGCCGATTACACGGATTGGATCTTCAATCGCCATTGGGATTGCACCTTCGGTAATACCCGCAAGGCCAAGTAGCCATGTCGATTTACCGGTTTCAATCTCAAAGTCTTTGAATAGGCGTGGAGCAATCATGGTTGAAGCCGTTACAGTGAACGCCGATACCATTTTTACTGAACCAAAGATTGCGTAAGGGCCATAAACACCGTTCGCCATCGCACCTAAACAGAATGCGTAAGCGGCTTTGTTTACCGGACCACCTAAATCGAATGACACAAACAGACCAAGAATCGCACCCAATAACAGCGCATTGGTGCCTGACATACCGTTCAACCAATCCGTTAGACCTTGGTTTAGGAACGCTACCGGTTTACCGATAACAAATAGCATCAAGCTACCCGCTACCAAAGTACCAATCACAGGGTAAAGGTAGAAAGTAAGGAATCCGTTAAACGCAGGACCTAAGCGAACATGCTCTTTTACCCAACGCATCACATAACCAGCAATCAAACCACCAACAACACCGCCTAGGAAACCAGAGCCAATGATGTTTGCTGCAATACCTGCGGCAAAACCAGGGCCAAGTGCGGGCTTGTCTGCTAGTGAATAAGCTGTGTAAGCCGCCAGTACTGGCACCATCAATGTACCCAGTAGGCCGCCACCTAGTTTGCGATACATCCATAGCCAAGAATCTTTTGTTGCGTAAAGATCTTGCAGGTCAAAAATTTGTGCGATAAGAACAGCAACCGCAAGAACAGTACCACCAGCAACGATAAGAGGAACCGCGTAAGAAATACCAGAAAGCAGTGCTTGTTTAAGCTCAGTTTTCAGTGGCAACTTTTTAGGCTTGTTGTCAGTAGCCACTGTGCGTTCTGCACCATTACCTTTTTTCGACTCTTCAATCGCTTCATTAAGAATGCGCTCACCGTGTTTAATCGGTTCTGCAACTGGTGTTTCAACACGAGGAATGCCGTTAAAGCGCTCAGATTCTTTAATCGCAACTTCAGCAGCAAAAACACACGCCACAGCATTGTTAAGTTGTTCCGCAGTTAAGCGATCTTCAATACCGTTTGCGCCCTGCTTTTCAACATGAACCTTGTAGCCAAGCTTTTTTCCCGCTTTTTCTAGGTACTCAGCCGCCATATAGGTGTGAGCAATGCCTGCTGGGCAAGCAGTAACACATACAATTGTCGGCGCATTTGTATCTAATTTGTCTTGTTTTTCTTCTTGTTGATTGTCGCCATCAAGAAGCGCAAAGATTTCTTCAGCGGTTGTCGCTTTTAATACAGCTTCGCGAACATCGTCATCAACCAATGTAGTTGTCAATGCAGTAAGCAGATGCATGTGGGTAGAACCCGCTTCTGCATTTGGAATCGCAATTAGGAAGATAAGATTTACATCTTCGTCTTCATCCAAGCCTTTCCATTTCATGTCTTCTTTAAGCGTTGCTACAGCGAAGCCAGCTTCTTTAACCGCGTCAGCCTTACCATGCGGTACTGCTAAGCCTTCGCCAAGCGCTGTCGGGCCTTGCTCTTCACGAGCAAATACTGCATCAAGGTACTCTTGCTTGTTATGCAGTTTGCCTTGCTGATCCAGTTGGTCAGCAAGTGCGTAAATCGCTTCTTCTCGACTGCTAAACGTAGTTTGCAGATTTACGAGCGACTTATTCGTTAGAGTAGTAAGTTTCATAACCTTTGTCCCATAGTCACGGATTAGTACGACAGTCGTCCCTGCCGACGATAGTGATAATACAACTTCAAGACATTTAATCCGTGATCACGATCTCACCAATACATATTTGTATTTAATTTGTATTTAAATCGTATTGGTAAATCCTTTAAGAAAGCTTGTTATGTATCGTTTAATTTGTATTATATGTACTACAAAACGCCGATACGACGCTCACACTAACCTTTAAAACAAGGCTTATATAGAGCAAATTTACGTATTTAAGGTACAGGTTGTTAATCAAAGTCTAGTTGTTCTAGCGCACAAACGAGGCAAAAATGGCAAGACTCCCGATGTATCGCCAAATCGCAGATGCAATAAGAGAAAAGATCAGTTCTGGTGAGTATAAGGTTGGAGAAGCACTCCCAACAGAAGCGCAACTGCGTGAAGTTTTTTCTGTAAGCCGTGTAACGGTTAGACAAGCGCTCAAGCTCCTGATCGAAAATGATGAACTCGAAAGCGTTCAAGGCAGCGGCACTTATGTCAAAGAGAACAAAATCAATTACGACATTTACAAACAGTCGAGCTTTCAAGAAAAGTGGGCGCATTTGGATGTGGTTACACACAGTGATGTTCTAGCCTTTGAAATGAAGCCCTGTTCTTTGGCGATGTCTGAACATCTAGATATTAAAGAAGGCGAATTAGTTTTCTACGTAAAGCGTGTTCGCTTCATAGACAACAATCCAATCACGGTTGAAGAAACTTGGTTACCTGTTGCCCTATTCCCAGATCTCACCTATCAAGTGATGCAGACATCAAAGTACGACTTTATTGAGAACACCAAAGGCATGGTGATTGATAGAAGTGAGCAAGAACTGGTGCCGATTCTTCCGCCTGAAGACGTTGCTAAACAGTTAGGGATTGACCCAACTCAGCCTATCATTGAAAAACGTACTCGAGGTTACCTCGCCAATAACACGGTGTTCGAGTACAGCCGTAACTACTTCACATCTAACGATTACAGATTTACTTTGGTCGCAAGACGCCAGAGATAATACTCATCAGCAAGTTTCTATAACAGTAGATGACCAACACAGAGAGCGCCTTGTTCTCTGTGTTTCTGTGCTGTTATCTCAATCATAAACCTAACTTTCTCCCCAAAATATTCCTAAACCAATATCAAGCAACCTCACGAAAGATCATTCACGTTCATTTAAATACTGTTCGCGCACTTTGAACATAAACTAAGCGCCAAATGACAAGAACAACAGTCGACAGGAATGTAGATGAATACCAAACAACTTGAGGACGCTGTAAGTGAAGTGACCTTGTTCAACCAGCACCTGCACTTAATCCAATCCGTGCATACCATTCCGACCCCAAAAATGAATTGGGAGTCGATTGCGATAGAACCTGCACCAGTAATGCCAACAGTTCGATTCGATCATAAAGTCAAAGCCATAGAAGCGCTTGATGAATACAAACCATACTGGCTAGATATTCTGTTGGGTAACAAGTCTAAGTTTCACACCCTCACAAGCAATGTCGAGCGAGCAGCAGAAAAAGACATAGAGCAATATAAAACGGAATTTGTACATTGGGTTCAGAACTACAGCTACTGGGTAAAAAGCAATCAGTTATCGAAAGGCGTTTTGAATAACGATAGCCAAGCAAAGTTGTCTGCCCTTTCTAAAGCTCAGCAAAACCTGATGAACGTAGCGGTGGTCGACACCAAACTGATTAACCATAACTTCAATACCTATAAGAATGGTCACCTGTTAGAAATCAACATTCAGGTTAATAAGCACAACGTGATCCCTAAAGAAAAAAAGGTATTGTGCCAAGGCGAAGTAAAGCTTGAAACGATGTCTCTTTATGAAAGCAATACCTTATATCGTGAGTACGTGTGCAGCTGTATTCTTAAATGTGCGCAAGATGCTTTCAATGTCTTACCCGAGACGAGCGTCTTGGTCAACGTTGAACAGATTTCAGCAGATCAATCGAGCGAAACCATCGTTTCATGCCATGTAGAACAAGGACTACTCGAGTTCTTATTAATCGAAGACGATAAACCCTCTGAGACACTTGAATTCTTTGTCCACATTGAAGATTTTAATCCTCATCGAGGTAATGGGTTCTCAGCGATAAAAACGATCTTTTCGCCTTTGCCTATTGCGTCGTAACTCACTCGCATTTTCGATTCAATCATTGACGACTCTTCACGACTAACCTTGCGTTCATCGTGTTCAATCACCTTATATACCAAACCATTATGTCGACACACGCTATCTCACAAACAACGCGCCCATTAACCAACACAGTTTCATACACACGATCCTTAATAAAGCTACCTTTAGTTCTAATCGCTATCTCTATGCCCGTATTTGCCGAAGAAGTTGAAGAAGTAGAACTCGAGGGCGACATCGTATTAAGCGAAGGTTCTGACTTACAAGAAGAAGCTCAAGCATCCCCTTTTACAACCCTGACCAAACTCGGGTTTATCTACTCACAAAACACCAGCTCATCTTTGTCGATCAACTCTGGAATCTCTGTTGGATACAAAAAAGAGAACTGGGGCCAACGAGTTCAGTTTGATACCTACTATACCGATGCTGAAAACGATGAAGACGGCACCAATCGCTATACCACCAACTATGGCATCAGCTATGACTTGAACGAAGTCACCTATTTGGTCGCGACAACACGTTTTGAACACGACCACTTTGGTACTTATCGTAAGCAATTTATAACGGCTACAGGATTGGGTCGCCACTTTTATGATACTGAAAGAATCAAACTTCAAGGCTCTGCTGGTCCGGGTTACCGAATCAGTCAACGCCAATCCTCCGATGAAGAGTTCCCGAACAAAGAGAACTATGAACTGATCGTGAATGCCAGTGTTGATGGCTCTTTGACGATCACAGAAACGTTTTCTATGGGGGCAACGGCTAACATGGCTTACGGTGAAGAGAACACCAATTACAACCTCAAAGGCTATCTAAAGAACATCTTAATGGGCAATTTGGCGCTGACTTTTGATACAGAATACATCTACAACACCACTGTCGCATCAGACCAAAGTAACGCCGAAATCTACAGCTCAATGAACCTCAACTACGATTTCTAACCGCTCTCCTCACTTAATCTAGCCCACAACAGCAAAAGGCCCTCACAATGAGGGCCTTGAAGTATCTAGCTAAACCTAAAACATCTCGCTACGCTGGTTTCGTTCTCAATCGAGTCAACAAATCCATTTGCTTTAGGTTCGCCATACCGACATACGCGACTGGCACTAAGAACAATGAGAAAAAAGTTCCGACAGACAAGCCACCGACCAGAACCAAACCAATATTGATTCGACCTAAGGAACCCGGGCCATCCGCCAGTGCCAATGGCAATGAACCGAGGATCATCGTCAGTGAGGTCATCAAGATTGGACGTAACCTTGAACGTGCACTGCTGATCGCCGCTTCTTTCGCACTCGCGCCAGATTTGCGTTTCTCGTTGGCAAACTCCACCAGCAAAATACCGTGTTTGGTCACGAGACCAACCAGTGTCAGCAATCCTATCTTCGAGTAAATATTGAGGCTTTGACCAAATACCGAAAGCGTCAAAATCGCGCCCACAATACACAATGGAACCGTTAGCAAGATGATCATTGGGTCAACAAAGCTTTCAAACTGCGCCGCCAAGATCAAGAAGATGAAAATCAACGCCAATACGAACAGCACTTGTGCGCCCGCGGTTGAATCAACCAGGTCTTTAACTACGCCATTGAACTCGTAGCTCTGAGCAGGTTTCAACAGACTTGGTACCGTGTCATCAATGTATGCCTTCACGTCGCTCGCCGTATATCCGGGCATCAAGTCCGCGGTGATTTCAGCACTGTCTTTACCCATGAACGTCTTGAAATTAGATTCCGATGTCACTTGCTTGATTGATACAAACTGAGATAAAGGAAGCCTTTGACCCGACTGTGAATCCACGTACAGCTTATCGAGCACCTTGAAATCGCCAAGATCACTAAGATTTACTTGAACTTGAATTGGGTACGTATAGCCATCATCCGCTTGTAGATCTGCCGCTTTCACTGATCCTAAGAAAGTAGATAGCGCATTGGTGACATTACTGTAATCCACACCAGACAATACGATAGCATTGCGGTTAATCGACAAGTCATAACGCAATTGGTCACGCAACATCGAATTTTTAATGTTGGTCACGCCCTCATAACTCTCAAGCGCCTCCACCACCTCATTCGCCGTTTCCGACAATACGGTGGTATCACGGTTAACCGTCGTTAACTCTAGGATCATATTAGTGGCAATGTTCAAGTTATCAGCCGAGCGAACCTTGAAAGACATGCCATAAGCAGAGACCGAACTTTGCGCTTTAGCGATAAACTCGTTCACCAACTCATCAGCTGACTGGTCACGCTCGCCCCATGATTTCAATAAAACGTGATTGGTCGGAGTCCCTTCGATGTAAGATAAATTCGCTTCTACTGAATTATCACCTTTGAACACACTGTTGAGTTGCTCGTTGTTGTCTAGGTGATACTGACGTCCGACTCCTGTAGGAGGCGTTGAAGTGACCTCAACAAAACCAGTATCTTCCGTTGGAAGCAACACTTGAGGCATTGTCCAAACCGCTAAGGCCGATAAAGCGATCAGCACTAAAGCAATACCACTCATCAGAGCCTTACGATCAAACCATTTCCCTAGCTCTTTGGTGTATAAATCCGATAACACATTGAGTTTCGCATCAACCTTTTGATACCACTTCGCCGGGGTTGATACTGGCTTCATTAAGTAAGCACTCATCATTGGTGAGAGCGTTAACGCCACAAATCCAGAAATGATCACCGCTGCAGCAAGTGTGAACGCGAACTGCCTGAATAGATCGGCGGTTAAGCCAGCCATCAAGCCAATTGGTAAGTAAACAACCGCCAAAGTTAGCGTCATCGCAATCACTGGGAAGACGATCTCTCGACACCCTTTAATTGCAGCATTGAACGGCGTTTCACCCTCTTCGATATGGCGGTAGCAGTTTTCAGCCACAACAATCGCATCATCAACCACCAAACCAATGGCGAGAATGATCGCCAGAATCGTCAGTACGTTGATGCTAAACCCAAGTAAATGCATGACGGCAAATACGCCTATTACGCACACAGGAATAGTGATAATCGGAATTGAAGCAACTCGAAAAGATCCAAGGAACAGAACCACCACTGCTGAAACCAGAACAATCGCTTCAACTAAAGTCATGAAGCCTTCATCAATTGCCGTTTTAATGAAATCAGCTTGGTTATAAACCATCTTCATCTCAATGCCTTCTGGCAACTGAGGCTGAATCACATCAATTTGTTTCTTAACTTTATTCGCAACTGTAACTGGGTTTTCACTTTTTAGCGGTAACACCTGAATCGACATTGCTAGGTTGTCATCTACACGCAGAATACTTGGTGTAAGGCTCTCCTCACCCATTTTGACTTCAGCAATATCACCTATACGAATGATCTTGCCGTTATCAACACGAACCACCAAGTCTCGTACATCATCAACGCTGGTTACTTGGTTTACTGGGTTGATGGAGAAATCTCGCACCTGCCCCTTGATGGTACCTGCGGTAAACGTTGCATTGTATGAGCTCAATGTTCCAACAACATCGGATGCACTCATATTGAGCGCCATCATGCGATCCGGTTCCAACCAAACACGCACCGCCTTCTCGCTGCCACCATACGGTCCCCAAATACCACCCACACCTTGGATGTGCTTAAATTGAGGCACGACTTGCTGACTAATGTAGTCGTACATGTCTTGCTTAGACATCTTGCCAGTATTCACAAACGTGATGATGTTACTCGGCATACTGGTGTCAGAAGAGTCATCCGTGACCGTTGGCTTATCCGTCATACTCGGCGGGAAATCACCAATCGCTTCGACGCTGCTACGCAGGTTGTTCATCAAGCTAGTGTATTCGACGTCATTGATGTCATCTTCAAAGATGATTTTTAGATTACACGTGCCTTCCTGACAGTCCGTCGTCATGGTTTTCACGCTGTCGAGGCCCGTTGCAGCAGTAATGAGTTTATCTGCCACATTGCGCGACATGAACTCAGCACTAGCGCCATTGATCGCAGCCGTTACCGTTGCTGACGGTGTTTTATGTTCTGGAAAGTATTGGATTGAGAGCTTTTGAAACGACAAAAGCCCAAGCAAAACAATGGTGATGCTCAGAACAGACGCAAACACAGGGTGCTTGATACAAATCTCAGGAAGCTTCATTCAGATTCTCCTTTGTTACGGCTTCCTTGCTGTGAGTTTCCTGGCTTTGGATTTCGCTCGATGATTGCTCAGCGGCCGCATTAGTTTCCGCACGCTCGTTATTTTCGTTGACCGCTTCGTCTACACCTTTTGTTGCTTCCGTCCAATCAACCGAAGGCTCAACCGGATGTGCTTCATCAATCTGTGTTTCGGTCTTTTCTACCTCGGGCTTAACGGTCTGCTTAGTGACCACTTTATCTACCGGCTCCGTTATTAACTCAACCGTTTTCTGCTCCGCATTAGGGTTCATTACCTTAACTAGAGACGCTTTCTTTAGGTTCTGCTGTCCCGTCACTACGACCTGATCACCCAGTTTCAATCCGCTTTCTACAACGACATACCCATCGTTAGTATTCACGCCCAATTCAACAATGCGTTGCTCGATTTTTTCGCCATTCACAATCCATACAAAACGTTGTGTATTTTTTGCTTGAACGGAATTTTGGGAAACCACCATTTGAGTCGTGTCTTCGCTCGTCATTTGGCTTACTTTGGCAAACATGCCCGGAACTAAGCGATGATCTGGATTGGTCACGTGCGCGTGTACTTCTACGCGACCTGAACTCTCATCAACCGTGGGGGCAATGTAATCCACCACACCAGAAAACGCTTCATCGACAAAAGCATCAACTTGGATAGAGACATTCTGCCCAAGTTTTGCGTTGCCTAAATCCGATTGTCCAATGGAATACTGAACTTCGACAGGATCGAGTTTAATCAAACTCACCAACGCGGTTGCGCTATCAATCTTACTGCCCACTGAGTGGGTGAAGTTAGTTAACTGCCCATCAAATGGTGCTACCAATAAATAGTCATTCATCAGCGCTTCTTTCTGACGGAAATCAGCTGCGGCTAGGTTCGCCTGTTCGCCCAGTTCTTCCACATCTTGTTGAGACATAGAGTCAGGCTGTTTCTTTAGTAATTCTTGTACTCGCTTTAATTTCGACTTTGCTAACGCTAGAGAGCTTCTTGCTTTGTCTAAATCGGCTTTCGCTTTGGTATTGTCCAGTTGAGCGATCAACTCGCCTTTTTTAACTGAATCTCCATCTTTGAAATGGATGTTGAGAATTTTGTCGGAGGCACTGAATGTCAATGCAGCAGAATCCGTTGCCCTGATTTTGCCAACCTCGTTGATTGAAGATGTGAATGCTTGTTTGTGCGCTTTTTCGATAGTCACAGGAATCAAGTTTGAGTCTTGGGCAAACGATGGAGAGATATGTAAGGCAAACAGTGCCAAACAGATTGTTTTACTAAGCTTTGTAAATTTCATTTTTAATAACCATAACCGTTGAATTCGTCTGAATTAAAACGTTTTTCTAAGCAGCTATTTAAATAATGCTAAAACAGCTAATAATGAGAAAAGGGCTCAACTCACTGTCGAGCCCTACAATTTTTATATGATTCCTAAATTTTTACGTTCTGAACTCCAAAGTAAAAGTTAAAAACGATGTTGATATTGAACACCAAGCAAGAGAGCATCGGCAGTCACATCAGCAGTTATATTGGAACTCGTTCCTGGAATCGTCGTCAGGTTTTCGTCAATATCTTGTAATTCTCCGATGATAAATCCGACTCCAACGTCCACAGAACTGGCATTGGTGAAGTTATATGTCCCTCCGACCGTGAGCCAGTGACGGTTAACATCAGGAATAGAGAGCGATGTGAGTTCGTCAGTTGGGGAAATGTCGTACATGTAACCCGCTCGTAGAACGATGTCTTTCGACATGCTGTATGTACCACCGACAGAAACATGTCCTGCATCTTTCCATTGATACTCTTTAATAGAGTCGTCATAAGAGTCAGATGTTAGCGAGTCAAATTCAGACCAATTCACCCATTGCAGGCTGTAGTGAAAAGCCCACTGTTCGTTGAGCTGGTGCCAACCGGAAAACTCTAGAGTGTCTGGTAGAGGTACGTTCATCTTGTCGGCAGGGACACCGCCTTTGGTAATGTTACCTTCCACTTCGATATCTGGGCTGTAACGATAGGAAATACCAAATTTGTTATTCTCATTAACTTGATAGGTAGCACCAATATTGGCGCCCAAGCCAAATCCATCAGCATCAACACCGAGTAAACCTTGACGCGAAATTTCACCTTCACCGTAGATAACATCAATACCAACACCTAAGTTGAGCTTTTCAGAGATCTCATAAGCGACAGCGAAGCCAACATTGATACTGGAAAGCGCCGTTTTGCCTCCAAACTCATCCGCTTCGAACGAGTTATCAAATTCGACGTCGGTACCAAAGTTAGAATGAACCGTCGCACCCAGAGTGAACTTCGAACCCTCGATAGGATGAACATAATGAATGTTTGGAACTAATGTCCCTGCGTCTAATGATTGGTCATCCAACATTTCAGTATCACCAATCATTGGCGTGTAGCTAACATTAGACACAATTGCCACACTATCGGCCATAACAGCATCACCCGCGAATGCACGACCTAACCCTGTTACGGACTGTGCGTTAAGTTGAAAACCGGCCGCGTTAATCAGGCAAGGAACAAGAGCAACTGCAGTGCCCAAAAAAAGTTTATTCTTCATTTTGAGGCACCTCTGTTTCGATATGATCTTCGTTATTAATGACAACAAGCGAACCGTCAGTCATCACCATCGAAGCAACAGCTAACTGTTGGGTTGTCACGGCTTCACGTACATCTGACATATTTTCGCCAGGCATACCCGGTAGGCCATTTTCATCAACGGGGCCTTCATAAGGAAACAAATACGTACCGTGTCCACCGGTTGTCGTTCTTATGACTCCACCGAGTTCGATCTGATCACGCTTTGTACCCCGTCAGTAACAACGATCGAATAAGTCGTCCCCTCTTTTAATCCTGATTCGCACTGAATAATTATATTGGAACCATCGGCCGATATTTGAGTGTCAACTTCATCACCTGTTATTTCATCAATTAATACAACATTCCCGGCTAAGGTTTCGTTATTGAGTGGATAACGTTTATCAGAATTAACACTTTTTAGAGGAATCAAAATCGGTTCTGCACAAAGTCCCCAACCGTCTAGGGCTGCGTATGAGTTGTTGTAGTCCTGATAATACGCGTCGTTAGTCGATGACATTACGACAACGTCTTCACCGACACCGGATATTGTTCCATCCTCGTCATACCCATAACCATCGTTCGGTTTTGGTAATTCATTAATGTTGTAGGGAACCAATATCAATACGGCATCTTGAGCCGAGTCTTCAGACTGACAGCCGAGTAAGGCAAGCGTAATTAGTCCACATATATACGGCTTATTGAAATCTTTCAAAACAGCTCCTTCGTAGCTTTCGCATTTAACTGGTGTGGTCATGCGATTTATCGTTATTTGAATTGCCGATTGAGTCGGAGGTAAGCTCGACTTTTATTCGTAGAGAGCAAGGCAACACAGAGTTGGAATGACACGTTGATAAAACTACGTAAGAAATTTGAGCAGTTAACCCACACCCACTAAATCAGCGTCACCCGTTAATGATCTAATAGCGACTGGCGGCAAGCACCTGAAACCACATTAAACAACCTCAAAAAGGTTTATAAGGGAATATGAAAAGAGGGATAATCAAACAAATTCAATTATTTAAACATAAAATAAGACAAAGTGAGTGAGTTTATATTTATAGTGGTATTTGTTATATTTAAGTGAGAACGCTTATAACAATGAGAACCCAGATGTCTGCTGAATTTATTATCAATGATGATATACAGGTCAATTTAGAAGAGAGTGAAATCCATCACTTTAAGACAGGTCGTACGTACCCAATAGGTTCTAACGAATCAGAGCTACTTAAGTTTTTTATCTCGAGACCCACACGCGCCAAGTTCTTATTGAACAAGTGTGGGTGTCTAAAGGTATCTACGTTGAAGATGGCAGCCTAATGCAAACCATCTCGATTTGCCGAAAAGCGTTAGAAGATAAGAGGGGGATGATCATCGTCACTGAGCGCGGTAAAGGCTACCGATTTGCAGGACAAGTGACACAAGACAAAGAACGCGCGCTGCGTATAGTTCAATCGCAACCAATACAAGAAACGAAACAACCTGAAGACAACACAGCGCCAGAAAGATCACCAACCGAGACAACGGCCGCTACGAAAAAAACAAACAGTGTGTTAGCACTGGTTGCATTATTTGTAGTGGCTGCAGGTTTATCCCATTATCTGTTTTCTTATTTAGATAGAAATAGCCTAGGCGAAGATCTCGTGGGTCAACATTTTATCTCTTGTAAAATCGAATCCGACGAGTTCACTTTTAATGAGTTATTCAACGTGACGCTTTACGAATATAAGGGAAAAAAAATCATCATCGATAATTCAGGAAAATCTCTGAGCTTCCCGAGTGAATTTAAAGGAGTGACTTGTGAATAAAGAAAAACAGATCTTCGTTGCAATCGCCATAATCGGTATTATGGCCGGATAGATGACAACCTTTATTCCTCAAAGTTATCTTAAAGATCATTATTTATCCAACACAGCCTCGGTGGTCAACCCACAAGAAAAAGTCATTTATAATCAAGCTGCCGTTAATATCGAGTTTAAGAAGAATAACAGCTATGAATTGTTATATGTCTCTACGAAAGAAGCTGGCTTTGCGTCGTCAGGTACTTACGTGGTAACCCAACACGACATTTCTTTAGACGAGACTCAACATGAACAAATCATACCAAATAGAGAGCTCACATTTTACGAAAAGGTGATGATCAGTGAAGGTGCAGTGCTTTCTTCAGATGCCATGGCTTATATCCCACTAAATAATGATGAATTATTATTGGTCACTCAGCGCGGAATGATTCACTTTTGTAAAAAAGTGATATGCGCCGACCTGCCCACTTACTCGAATGTAGATCCTGAATTGAACATTAACTAATCGTTTAACTATCAACTATTTCGGTCAGTAGCTGTACTTAAGCCAATACGTTAGGAGCTATGCATTTCCACATCAATTCAACTCTCGCTGAAGCCTACTTAACTTTCCATTCCCAGTAGGCATCAGTTCATAAATTAATCCGATATCATGTAAAAATACACACTTCTTTTTAGTTCTGCACGTTAGGCTCCAAAAGTCATAGATTTATAAATCCACACCTCTGTATACAACTCCTCACTATAAAGGTGATCCAAGTTATATTCTATTGAGATAGATAATTTGTTTATTAACATCTAAACAACAGTAGTTGTTCATGATTTACAACCACAATTAACATCAAAGAAAATGTTTGTCTTAGATCATATCAACCTCAACTATGCCTCGTGCCACAGTGCAGTTTTCTGTACATTCATTGTCATATTCTGAAACACTTTCTTATATTTTTTTAAACTTTGTGGAGATTTCTATGTTAGAGCTCTTGATCGGATTAGTGATTACTATCGCTGTTGGTTACTTTATTGTGAAAGGCTATAAAGCGGCAGGTGTATTACTGACAGCTGGCCTTGCCCTACTTCTTATTACTGGCCTTATAGGTCACACAGTCTTACCCGCTAAGGTCGCTTCAACAGGTAACATGGTTACCGACTCACTAGAATTCGTTAAGTACATGCTTCAGTACCGTGGAGGCGGCCTAGGCATGCAAATCATGCTTCTTTGTGGCTTTGCTTCTTACATGACGCATATCGGCGCAAACAATGTGGTAGTAAAACAATTCTCTAAACCGCTTGCTGCTATCAAATCTCCATACGTACTTCTTGTTGCGGCTTACATCGTAGCGTGTCTAATGTCTCTAGCAGTAAGTTCTGCAACAGGCCTTGGCGTGCTATTGATGGCGACCCTATTCCCAATGATGACGGCAATGGGTATTTCTCGTCCAGCAGCGGTGGCGGTTTGTGCATCACCTGCAGCAATCATTCTTTCACCAACGTCGGGTGATGTGGTTATCGCAGCAGAAAAATCAGGTATGTCTCTTGATATGTTTGCTGTTCAAACGGTACTGCCTGTTTCTATCTGTGCGATCATCGTGATGGCGGGTGCGGCTTTCTTCTGGAACAAATACCTAGATAAGAAAGAAAACACGCCAATGGAAAAAGTAGACGTTTCAGAAATTGAAACGAATGCGCCGGCTTTTTATGCTGCTCTTCCATTCTTACCTATTTTTGGAGTATTTCTATTCAACGGTCGTACCATTCCGGGCCTTTCACTTGATATCTACACCATCGTAGTAGGTTCAATTTTCGTGGGCGCTGTTATCGATTACGTTGTGAAGAAGTTTGACGGCGAAAAAACACTAGAAGACCTAGATTCTTGCTACCAAGGTATGGCCGAAGCATTTAAAGGCGTAGTAATGCTGTTGGTTGCGGCGGGTGTATTTGCTCAGGGCCTAATGTCTATCGGTGCAATTGATAACCTAATCGGCCTTGCTGAATCAGCTGGCGCTGGCGGTATCGCATTAATGCTTATCCTGACTGGTCTAACAGTTGCTGCTGCTATCGCGACAGGTTCTGGTAACGCGCCATTCTATGCATTCGTAGAACTGGCTCCGTCACTTGCTGCGAAAATGGGCTTGAACCCAGCGTTCCTAATCATCCCAATGCTTCAAGCATCGAACCTAGGTCGTACAATTTCACCAGTATCTGGCGTAATCGTAGCGACTTCTGGTATGGGTAAAATCAGCCCATTTGAAGTCGTAAAACGTACGTCTGTACCCGTAATCTGTGGTCTTATTACGGTTATCTTCGGTACGCTTGTATTGGTTCCAATGTCGGCGTAAGCCTTAAGTTTCTAATCTCAAAGAACGAAGAACAAACGAACACCAATACTGAATATAAAATGCGTAAACAAAAAGGCGCTGAACTTAATAAGTTCAGCGCCTTTTTTAATGTCACTTTCTCAACATCGTTAAAACTATCGAGACATGTACAAAATGTATAAACAGTCAGGCTTGAAATAGTGTTATCTCAAAGGAACAAGCCCTACTTCATTTCACCATAGCGTTCTAGATACAGAACCGTGGCAGCGGTACGGGAAGGCACTTGCAGCTTTTTCAGTAGACTCTTCATATGTACCTTAACTGTCGATTCAGAAATGAACAGGTGATCAGCGATCTGCTTATTGCGGTAACCTTTCGCGACTTCTTGAAGGATCTGCATTTCGCGTTCAGTCAGTTGTTCGAAGATATCATTGCGGCTTCCAGCATCATTTAGGTAACGAGCAACCACACTGCTGTAAGCCTTGTCACCGCTGTGTGCTTGCTTAAGCAGTTCAATTAACTCATCGGGTTCAGTGTCTTTCAACAAGTAGCCATCAGCGCCTGCTTTTACAATCGCTTCAATGTCTGCAGGGCTATCAGAAACCGTTAGAATAACAATGTTTGCGCTAGAACCGTCAGTGCGAAGTGCTTTCAAGGTATCTAAACCAGACATGCCCTTCATATTGAGATCCAAAAGGATCAAATCAGGTTCTTCTTCATGAGCAAGAGCAACCGCTTCAGTGCCGTTACTTGCTTCTGCAATCACTTCGAATTCGTCTTCAAAGCTCAGTAATTGGCTTATACCTCTGCGCATCAATGGATGATCATCAACCAGCATTACTTTACAAATCGTCAACTTTAACTTCCTTCAAACTTTTATATTTCAATATGACTGTACAGCCTTCACCTTGCGCCGCTTCAATCGTCAAGTCGCCATTCAGTCTTGCCGCACGCTCCTGCATAATGCTCATCCCGTAGTGGTTCACCTTGGAACTACTTGAGTCAAAGCCATCTCCATTATCTTTTATCACGACTAATACTTCACCGTCCTCATCGATACAGCATACATCTATCAAGTCGGCATTGGCGTGTTTTATTGCATTTATTGTTGCTTCACGAATCAATTGAAGCAAGTGAACCTGACTATGCGCATCAAGCTCGATCGATGAGAGATTATTAGTGAGGTTAATCTTCGCATCGGTTCTCTCGCTGAGCGCCTCAAGCATGGTACTTAAGGCGTCTCCAAAGTTGCCCTCTTTAATGGTCAACCTAAATGTGGTGAGTAGCTCTCTTAACTGGGTATAAGCGTCGGCTAAGCCGTTTCCGATCTCAGACGCGATTTGTTCAGATTGCTCTCGGTGCTGTTGCTCTGGCAGTTTGCCAATCACACGCTTTAATAGTGTAACTTGAATTTTCAAGTACGACAGTGATTGAGCCAATGAATCGTGGAGTTCACGTGCAATCGTGGCACGCTCTTCCATGATAATAAGCTGTTCAGCTTTCTTTTGAGCACGATTGTAGTAGATCGCTCTCGATAGCAGTTGAATGAAGCTTTCGATCAGAGCTTTAGTTGAGTGCCCGTGGTGATATGAACAGTATAAATAGCCGAGAATAAGTTCGTTATCGTCGAGTTTCATCTCAAACTTTTCGTAGTCTAAATTCGAATCGTAACCTTCATCCATAATCAATGAACGGCCTGAGTTATCGACAATCTCGAGCCTCAGTGATCCAATCCCTTCCAAGCTCACGAGATGCTGCAAGATAGCTCGGAAGTTTTCAGGAGCAATACGCGTCACCGTGAGCTCTTGTGACGAGTTATAAAGTGCCTGCAGCGACTGGTTCGCATTTTGCAGCTCAATCGTCTTTGCATCCACCACATCTTCAAGGTTTCGATAAAGCACGCCTAAATCTTTGGCCATCGAGTTGAAGGTTTTGGTCAAAATGCCCATTTCGTTGTTACTGGTCACCTTGAGTTCTACCTCGAAGTCGCTGTTTTTGATTCTTTGGCTCGCACCGACAAGAGCATGTAGCGGTTTAACAACCTGTTTACGTACAAAGTGAACAACAAAAAGAGATATGACCAGAATCCCACCAAGGCCGATACCACCAGCCCACGCTAACTTTATTAACTTGTCTTCAGAGAACTCTTGCAGCTTATAAACGAAGCCATCGATTTCAGCCACGAAGTTTTCAACCAACACGAGATAGTGATCGCGCTCTTCGCTATTCAAGACCTGTTTTAGCTCATGCCAACGGCCGATAATTAAATAGTAATCTTCTGTGATGTCTGTCGGAACATTCCAACTGACCAAATTAGTCATGGATGGCGAGTAAAGAGAACTTTCGAATTCACGAATATGAGATTCATAATCGACAGATTCTATTTGAATATCATGGGCTAAACGGTAGCTTTGCATTCGCATTGAACCGGCCACGTTAACCGCTTCCGCATCATTCAAACTTGAAGCCAAAGTAAAAATGGCAAAGCCAGTCGTAGCAACCGACAACAGCAGTATAGAGAGCAAAGATTTTGCTATCGTACTTGTTACAGATGAAACCGGTTTTATAAGCAAAAGTGCCTTCCTATTGATAAATGACTTGCCAGCGATATCGTATTGTCACACATCAAAAATCATAGCTCCATTCAATATGTGATCACTCGCTCCGTAATTTATTGATCTAAGACAATATATGCCCCCAATTAGCCCTTAGGGGGTATTTATACAATTGTTTCTAAAACTACACTACTTGTGAGGACTCATTACAAGATATTAATAGAATAATGACCTACAATTACAACATCTTAGTAACATCTATAGGTATCTAGTGGTAGATCTATCAAAACGCCGTCTTTTTTCAAGACGAAAAGTTGACTCAAGCCAGATTCGTTTGCCTTGGATTGACAGCCTAGAAAGCTTTACAGATGACTGTACTCGCTGCGGTAAATGCATCGAGAGTTGTGAGACTAAGATAATCATTGTAGGCGATGGTGGTTTTCCCACTGTAGATTTCTCTATTGATGAGTGTACGTTCTGCTATCAATGTGCAGATGTTTGTCCCGAACCCATTTTTAAGCCAAAGCAAGGAGAGCCTTGGCAAGCAAAAGCACAAATCTCTGATAAGTGTTTAGCGCAACAAAATGTTGAATGCCGAAGCTGTGGTGACATGTGTGAACCTATGGCCATTCAATTTGAACTTAGAGCAGGCAGTGTTGCTCTACCAAAAATCGAGTTAGATGAGTGTAGCGGTTGTGGGGCCTGCGTAGCAATTTGCCCTACTTCGGCTATTCTTGTGAGTAATGCATAAAACAAAAATAACGAGAGCAATTTATGGCACTAAATGAAGTGCATATATCAAGTTTAGTCGTGCATGTGAGCCCTGAGCATCTAAATGAGATCAAAGCGGAGATCGATCAATTCGATAACGCTGAAATCTACGGAGATAGCCCTGAAGGCAAAATCATCGTGGTCCTAGAAACTGAAAACCAAGGTTTTGTAACGGACACCATCGAAGCAATAAACAACATTAAGAACGTTTTGGGGACAGCTTTGGTTTATCACCAAATCGAAACTGGACTCGACGAAACGGATTTAGAAACTGGAAGCAACAATTCTCAACTTGAGGGTGAAGTATGAAAATGACAAGACGTGCGTTTGTGAAAGCAAACGCAGCTGCATCAGCGGCAGCCGTTGCAGGTGTAACACTACCGGCAACAGCAACCAACCTGATCGCTAGCTCTGATCAAACAAAAATCACGTGGGATAAAGCGCCTTGTCGTTTTTGTGGTACGGGCTGTTCAGTACTAGTAGGTACTCAAAACGGTAAAGTGGTTGCGACTCAAGGCGATCCAGAAGCTCCTGTAAACAAAGGCCTTAACTGTATCAAAGGCTACTTCCTTTCAAAAATCATGTACGGCAAAGACCGTCTAGAACAACCTCTTCTTCGTATGAAAGATGGTGAGTTCCATAAAGATGGTGATTTCGCACCCGTATCTTGGGACAAAGCGTTCGACGTGATGGCTGAGAAATGGAAAGCTTCACTGAAGAAGAACGGTCCAACAGGTGTTGGTATGTTCGGTTCAGGCCAATGGACAGTAATGGAAGGCTACGCAGCCGTTAAGATGATGAAAGCGGGTTTCCGTTCAAACAACATAGATCCAAACGCTCGTCACTGTATGGCTTCTGCTGTAGTAGGCTTCATGCGCACTTTCGGTATTGATGAGCCAATGGGTTGTTACGATGACTTTGAACACGCAGACGCATTCGTACTGTGGGGTTCAAACATGGCAGAAATGCACCCAGTACTATGGACTCGTATTACAGACCGTCGTCTAAGCCACCCACACGTTAAAGTAAACGTACTGTCTACTTACTACCACCGTTCTTTCGAGCTTGCAGACACGGGTTACATCTTCAACCCTCAGTCTGACCTTGCGATCGCAAACTTCATCGCAAACTACATCATCCAAAACGATGCGGTTAACTGGGACTTCGTGAACAAGCACACGAACTTCAAGCAAGCAACGACAGACATCGGTTACGGTCTGCGTGACGATGATCCACTACAGAAAGCAGCCGCAAACCCTAACTCAGGCGAAATGACTGCTATCTCTTTCGAAGACTACAAAGCGTCTGTTGCTGAATACACAGTTGAGAAAGCGTCTGAAATGTCAGGTGTATCTCAAGAAGACCTTATCAAGCTGGCTAAGCAATATGCCGATCCAAACATCAAAGTAATGTCACTTTGGACTATGGGTATGAACCAACATACTCGTGGCGTATGGATGAACAGCCTTGTATACAACATCCACCTTCTTACAGGTAAGATTTCTACTCCAGGTAACAGCCCATTCTCACTAACTGGCCAACCGTCAGCGTGTGGTACAGCGCGTGAAGTTGGTACATTCGCTCACCGTTTACCTGCCGATATGGTGGTTGCTAACCCTAAACACCGTAAAATTGCAGAAGATATCTGGAAACTTCCAGAAGGCACCATTCCACCGGTACCCGGCGCTCACGCTGTTCTTCAAGACCGTATGTTGAAAGACGGTAAAATCAACGCTTACTGGGTAATGTGTAACAACAACATGCAAGCGGGTCCAAACATCAACACTGAACGTCTGCCAGGTTACCGTAACCCAGATAACTTCATTGTATGTTCTGACCCGTACCCAACGGCAACAGCTCAAGCGGCTGACCTCATCCTTCCAACAGCAATGTGGATTGAGAAAGAAGGCGCTTACGGTAACGCAGAGCGTCGTACACAAGCATGGTACCAACAAGTGAAAACTGTAGGTGAAGCTAAGTCTGACCTATGGCAAATCATGGAATTCTCTAAGCGCTTCACTATTGAAGAAGTTTGGGGTGAAGAACTGGTTGCGAAAATGCCTGAGTACCGTGGCAAAACCATGTACGACGTGCTTTACAAAAACGGCAACGTTGATGCATTCCCACTGTCTGAAGCTCAAGAGCTTAACGACGATGCACAAGCTCAAGGTTTCTACGTTCAAAAAGGTCTATTCGAAGAATACGCAGCCTTTGGTCGCGGCCACGGTCACGATTTAGCACCATACGATCGCTACCACCAAGTTCGTGGTCTACGTTGGCCTGTTGTTGACGGTAAAGAGACACTATGGCGCTTTAAAGAAGGTTCAGATCCATATGCTAAGAAAGGTTCTGATTGGGACTTCTACGGCAAACCAGATGGTAAAGCACTGATCATCAATGCACCATACGAAGCGCCACCTGAAGTACCAAACGATGAATACGATATGTGGCTATGTACAGGTCGTGTTCTTGAGCACTGGCACACAGGTACTATGACTCGTCGTGTACCAGAACTTTACAAAGCAGTACCGGATGCACTTTGTTACATCCACCCTGCTGATGCTAAAGCTCGTGGTCTTCGCCGTGGTGATGAAGTTCTTATCGAAAACAAACGTGGTGAAGTACGCGTTCGTGTTGAAACTCGTGGTCGTAACCGTCCACCACAAGGCTTGGTATTCGTACCATTCTTTGATGCAAGAATTCTGATCAACAAGTTGATCTTGGATGCAACGGATCCTCTGTCTAAACAGACGGATTACAAGAAGTGTCCAGTTAAGATCACTAAGGTCGCTTAAGGACAATATGTTCTTACCACTTAGCTCGTAGATCTGACGTTTTTAATATTGCGACTGCTTTTTTCGTTACTTTTTGAAAGAAGTAGTCCACTCAAAGAATTAGCCTTTAGGCGGAGAAATTAACCATGAAAAAACTGATTACTGCCCTACTATCAGCTGGTCTTTTGCTAGCTGGTGCAGTTCAAGCTGAAGCTGAACTGGATAACCCAGGCGGCATTGGTGGCGTAGAATCTCTACGTGGTGCAAGTGAACTTGAAGCAACTCGCGCAGCAGATGACTTCAAAAAGTTCCCTCGTGACCAAGTACTTGAGAGTGACTACGTATACCAACCACCTCTAGTGCCTCATACTATTCGTAGCTATGAAGTTTCTCTTAACGCTAACAAGTGTCTTTCTTGCCACAGCTGGAAAAACGCAAAAGAAATGGGTGCTACTAAAGTGAGTGTAACTCACTACATGAACCGTGAAGATGCGGTACTTGCAGACGTATCACCTCGTCGTTACTTCTGTCTACAGTGTCACGTACCTCAAGCTAATGCTAATCCACTAGTTGAGAACGAGTTCAAACCTGTAGATTCACTGCGTTAATCGTAGCCGGACTGTAAGAGAGGCTATATATGATAAAATTACTTAAAGCGTTTTGGAAAAGACTTGCGACACCAAGCAAAGCAGCCGTAGGCGTTGTTTTGTTCTTGGGTTTCTCGGGTGGTCTTTTGTTCTGGGGTGCATTCAACACGGGTATGGAGGCAACCAACACGGAAGAATTCTGTTCTGGCTGTCACGCACCTATCGTTGCTGAAATCCAAGAGACAATTCACTACTCTAACCGTTCTGGTGTTCGTGCTATCTGTTCAGACTGTCACGTTCCTCATGAATGGACAGATAAAATTGTTCGTAAGGTTCAAGCATCTAAAGAGCTATACGCACACTTTATTGCGAAAACCATCAATACTGAAGAAAAGTTCAAAGCACGTCGTGCTCACCTAGCGGAACGCGAATGGGCTCGATTGAAGAAGAACGATTCACTTGAGTGTCGTAACTGTCACCAGTTTGATTACATGGACTTCTCAGAGCAGAGCCCCCGTAGTGCGAAACAACACTCGACTGCGCTAGCTTCTGGTGAAAAAACGTGTGTAGACTGTCACAAAGGTATTGCACACAAACTACCAGACATGCACGGCGTTGAAGGCTGGCAATAAGGAGCGATTGAATGAGTACTTTAGAAAGCGTAATTTGGCACATCCTAGGTTACAGCGCTATGCCAGTTATCATTCTTGGTGGCTTTGCAGGTGTTGCAGCCGTATCTCTTTGGATTTTATCTATGGGTAAAGACAAAGAAATCGATTAACAATCGAGATTCCATCAACTTCTACCAGATAATTCTGATATGAGTTGATACGAAAAAGCCACTGATTTCAGTGGCTTTTTTTATTGTCTGGTGCTTCGTATTTCGACTGTTAAGGTATTCCTACTGTTAAGTAAGAGGCAAAACGTTAAGCTTGGTTTTCCGAAGCTTCTGGATCGACGTTCTCTTTATCGACATCTTCCTTATCAAGAATCGGCAGCACCTGCTTTACGGAATCCCGACAACAATACTCTCATATCATAAAAACTGTAGACCCATTGTTTAAACGGAATAGCCAGATACTGCTTATATCGGATTAAATATAATGAGGTGCCAATAAAGAAGCCCACTCTGCGATAAAGTAAGATTTCAAAAATTTTACTTATGAACGGTAACCCTAAAGAATATTAATACGTCCAACACTTAAAATGGGGCGATTTTTACTTCGTAAATATTTCATTTGTATTTACATCAAGATAAATTTTGTTTTCAAGGGACAACCCACCACAATAAATAAAATATACATCTCGATTGCTGTACTTAACAGATTTCACCCATCCGCCTAATTCTTCAAAATCACTTGGGGCACACTCCCCCTCAGAGATCAGTTTAGCCACCGAATTACGGAATTTTTCTTGATGGATCTTGAGATCATCAGACTTAACCAAATAGGAATCCAATATCTCTTTGCTTTCTTTTTCCGAAATAATGACTTCATCATTCGATAAGCCTGACATAGAGACCCATTCCGCCGTCTGTGGGCCGCCATCTTTAAGGACAATATAGTCTGAGATACGAGCCCATTCTCCCTGTTTCTCGAGTACCTCCACCTTTTCCCCTTTGTAGAGGTAATCCGTTATCAAGCCATCAATTTCAGGTTGCTCGACCACTTCTAGCTTTCTCTCCAAAACGTAAAATTCCGTCTGCTCTGGTTCAGGCTGAAGATCCATGATGGGTACGAGGTCAGATTCAGATTGCTCGGTAGCTTCTAACGCCGGCTCTTCCGTTTTCTCTTGTGGGATTGGTGCTTTATTCATGACTAAGAAGTAGTATGCCGCTCCTCCCCCTCCGCCCAATATCAACAACACAAGTAAAGCGATCAGCGCTTTTTTCATCAAATCCACCAGCTCTTCCGTTATAGGTATGTCTCAAGTGTACATCAACTCATGCTGCTGCTCATCTATACTCTCAGTAGAGCGCACGGTAAGTAGAGGAAAGTCATGAGTTTTTGGGGGAAAGTTATCATTGTAAGCGTAACTTTGAGTGCCAATGTCGCTCTAGCGAATCATTGTGACCGTGAAAACTGGCAAACACTGTTGGATCGTCAGCTCTCTTTTGAAGGTCGCTATAGTCAGTACACCAAAGAGTTCAACCAAGTTCTTTCAACCTATGAGTCACAGACATTGTTATCTAAACACTTTAATGAAAAGCAGATCATTGAGCTTTGGGCAAAGTACGAAGAAAGGTTTAATGTGCAGCTCAATAGTCATATGAATACCGCGTATGACGTCTCCGAGGTTTTGCTACAACAGGCGTATTTTGTGTCTAGTGAACTTGAAGGCGCTGACTCTCTAGCGTATTCATGGCAAGCCGTCGCCAAACACTGCACCAAAGCAAAACTCCCACGCCAGGCAGAAAGCGCGCAGGTGCACGTCCAAAGCTCACAATCACTCTCCCAAGATCTCCATACACTCAGTGAAAAATTCCGTCAGCTGTCTTCAAAATACCGCAGAGAAGCGACGATGATTGACGAAGCCCGCCACATAAACCAACCAGCAAACGGTGCATCAAACTGAAATCACCATTAGATTCTCTCACTCGTTCGACTGGACTTTTCCGATAAATATGCTCAATCCCATTCATAATATTCTAAGAACTCGTTAATCAAAGCTTTATCAATAGGTTGTGAAAGTAATGTGCTATCTATCAACAATGAGGTTCAATTTCCGACCAATGCAAGCGAGTATGTGAGATATTCATCACAAAATAGATTTACAAACGCCAGAAAATTGTTATCATGAATCTTCATATAACTTAATAACAAGAAACATTTTGGCTAGGTAATATGCAAAAGACTATGGCTTTCAACTGCTTGAGTAACACGGAATGGACTGCAGAGATAAGAGGTAAACTTTTATCTGTAGCTAAACACATGGAAGAGTTCGGTTCAGTAAGTGAGCTAGAGCTATGTAAGATATTTGGAGAGACAATTTGGAATGACGGCGTGGATTATCATTCACATGCTTTTTCATTCAGAATTAATGCACAAACTGGGGATTGTTCAATCTCTAACTTTAAGTATCACTAAGTTTTGCACCTATCATATACGGAGTACCTTTCACGAGGTGCTCCGTTTTTTATTGCTTGAAGCCTGACACTTAATGGATGATTTTTGATATTGACCGCGCTTCTACTTCAGGAGTAAACCATTTCGTTTTCAGCTCATTCTGCCTTCGTGTTACTGCTCAGAGTTTGGCTTAATCGGTATAAATTGGCAGTGGTGCATTGCCTTTTACTTGTCTTATCGCAAGGTGGGTATGAATATCTTTCACGTTAGAGAGCCTTTGAAGTTTTCTTGTAAATGCCTCGTAGGCCATCAAGTTCGGGCTAACCACTTCTAGCAAATAGTCATAAGCCCCAGATACAACGTGGCAACTGATCACCTCTTCCATCTCTACAACAGCCGCCTCAAACTTATCTATCGACACTTCTTGGTGGTTGTTTAGGCTCACCTCAACAAACACACTCATTGCGATGCCGACTTGTTCTCGTGACAAGCTCACACGATAACCGTCAATAATGCCCTTTTCTTCTAGCCTTTTGACTCGTCTTGCACAAGGCGAAGGTGATAAACCCACTTCATCAGCAAGTTCAGCCGTGGTTAACCTGCCATCTTTTTGTAGCAGTTCGAGAAGATGCCTATCAATTCTATCCATAGTAAATGCCAAACATTAGTTAAATCCGTTAATTATTTGGTGAATATTAGCAGAAATCATCAACGATAGTTCAATTTTAGCCAAAACTTGCCAACCTGTGGCACACCAACTGTTCCATAATGAGTCATCACCCACTCTCCTTCTATATTATGAATCTTGGCTACTTATCTATTACTGTCACCCTACTCATTTGGGCGAGCTTTTTTCTTTCTCTTAAAGGCGGCGCAAATTCAGATTTAACACCTGCCGATATCGCTCTCACAAGATTTCTCATACCGGCTTTGGTGTTATTGCCTTTGATGTGGAAAGCACGCAGCGCAATTGCCGTCGTCCCTAAACGGTATCTAACGGGTATGTTCGTAGGTAGCGGATTACCTTATCTGCTTGTTGCCGGAACGGCCATGCAGTTTGTTCCGGTATCTCATGGCAGTGCTCTTGTTCCGGGCACGCTTCCTCTGTTCGTTACAGGAATTGCGGTACTCTTTTTTAAGCAGCCACTCAGCCGACATCGTGTTGTTGGTTTAGGTTTGGTTTTGCTCGGCATACTGTTGTTTTTAGGGAGTAGCTTAAGCAGCTTCAACTTCGAATACACCAAAGGTCATTTGTTGTTTTTATGCGGAAGCTTAATGTGGGCGATGTTCACCATCTCAGCCCGTGTCGCTAATCTTAATGCGTTAGTCAGTGCCGGTTTTATTTCTCTCTGTTCTACTTTGCTTTTACTCGTCCTAATCCTGACTGGAACCCTCCCAAGCCACCTAATGGACACACCAATCGCTAATTGGCCCTTCACGGAGCTTGCCGTTCATTCAACAGTGCAAGGCGTTGGGGCGGGTTTAATCGCTGCGTTCACTTACCTTTATGCGGTTAATACCTTAGGGGCTGAACGCTCTGCCGCTTTTGGCAGTGCAACACCCGCAGTGGCGACCTTGTTGGCGATCCCACTATTCAACGAGATTCCTGATGCGATGACTTGGCTCGCCCTTGGTTCTATTTGCATCGGCAGTTTGGTCGCGAGCAACATATTCATGAGAAACGACCAGTCGATGCAGTACCAACCGCCAAGCCATAGCAAAGCCTGATACTGCGTTCAAACCTAAATACAGTTCCCCTAAGCATCGATTTTAGGGCTTGTAGTACACAGATAAGCCTGCCAACGCAGGCTTATCTAAAATCTGCTTTTTCTAAACTCGCTTCTCCATTAAACTGTCCGACCTTTTTGCAGATCCAAGAGAACACCATGCAACGCGACTACACCTTAAATTGCTTAATCACCATGCCTCGCCATGAACTAGAAGAATTTAGTTTAAGAATGATTCATCGCCTTGTACCTGAAGATGCAATGACGGAATTGTTTACGTTCGAGCAAGAAGAAGTCACCAGCGAAGAACGCATGCAATCAGCGAAATTTGACGCAATGCTTCGAATGACAGCTATCGCGCTTGGTGAAGTAAACCTAGCCTTCTCAGAGTCGGATAACTCGCAACAGAACATCGAGCGAATGACTCGCCTACTGCTTTGGCACTTCTACTCAATTTCTTTCAACCTTGAAGAAGCAATCGCAATCGAAGTGCACTGTGAGAAAGTAGAAAAGATCTTAAAGAACGCACCTAAAGATGCGTTTGGCTGGGTTAAAGAATTAACTGAGCTACTTCACTTCTACGCGAAAGTGAACGAAGGCAACGAAGACAGTAAAGACGCTTAACGTTAGTTCTACGTAAGTATACATCGAGCTAAACGAAGGCAGACAGAGCTATACTGAAGGCAAATAAAAGCTTTGCTGAAAGGAGTTCTCTGCCTTTGTTGTTTCTAGCACGCTGTGATGTAACATCAGTATCGACTGCGCGATCTTGGTTCCTATTCCCAAAGAACCATTCGGCGCTTCCAGTTCAACCTCATTATGAATCACCACCTTCACCCGTTTGGAATCCGCTTCAAAACCAACATCTAACGACACCACAGTGCCACTTGGGCTATGCCTCAATGCATTATCTAACAGATTCAAAATCAACCTCTCAAGCAGATCACTGTCACCCACAGCCTTGATTCCAATAGGCATATTAATGTTCAACTCAACATTTTTATGGCGATATTTGCTTTGTATCGTTTCTAAGCATTCGCTCATCAGCCCATTGAAATCGATTGAAGCGTATTGATGTGTGGGTACCGGGTTATCTTTCTTGGCGCTATCTAACAGCGAATGGAGCTGTTCAGATAACTTGTTGCCATTGCGATATGCCACATCTATGAGTGGATCCGAATGTGGGTTTTGAATCCTCCACGTTTCTAGATACCCCAATACACTCGACAATGGCGTTTTCAAATCATGACTGAGCTGTAATAAGCTTTGTCTTCGATATGACGACTGATATTCAAGTTGCAAAAATTGCTGTTGAATGTGCTTCGCCATCAACTGATACGAGCGTGCAATCAGCACCAATTCTGGTACTTGATGAATGAAGTTCGGGTCCAATCGAAAATCTTGCTCTGCTTGTTGTTGCAGCTTGTTTGTAACTTCTTCGATAGGGTTTAAGAGGCTGCGCTTCACGAGCAGGTAAGCCCCAATCGCAAAACCTAAGATAGAGATCAGCATAAGTCCTGCTAGCGCCATATAAGGTGTGTCGACTTGCGAATTAGCAATCACGGTATGGCGATTACTGCCAATCAACACATACAGATACCCAACTGTTGAACCCAACTCTTCAATCGCAGCAACGGAAAACACCTTACGAGAATCAGGATTGATAGGGTCTTCGCCAAGAATCGGATAAGGCTCTTCATTTAAAAATTGTCTAATGGGTGCTAAGTCTATCTGGCTTGCCAACACAGTGCCTTCTGGCGCAGCGTGCGTCGTGATATTTCCTTGGCTGTCGAGAAAATAAATGTCGAAATCGGGACCAATCAACATCAAGGTATGAAATATGGATTTAAGGGCTTTGGGGTTGTAGTCAGTCCCTATCATCAGAGGGTTATCATCGCGCATATGAACCGCGAGCTCTTTGTGTAAGCTCTGCTTAGTTCTTTGTTCTATGGTCTCTTTTTGCCAATTATAGGTATAAGCAATCACCACACTCATGAGCAGAAACCACAAACTGGTGAACAACACTAAACGCGATTTGAAACTCATGTTCTCTCCTCGATGGCTCTTAGGTCTTACTGGCCTTTTAGTAAACTTCGGACGCGACACATAGGCCTAAGCTTTCGACTCAAACTTATAACCAACACCCCAAACGGTTTTAATGAAATCATCATCACTATTCGGCATCGCAAGCTTGGTTCTTAGACGGTTGACTGTGCTACACACGGTATGGTGATAGCCAGAGTGATGAGTATTCCAAACATGATCGAGCAGCTCGTCTTTGCTATACACACGCCCCGGGCGGGTTGCTAAGAAATGAAGTAAGGTAAACTCGGTAGCTGTCAGCGGTACGTCTTGGTTATTGAGTGACACCTGATGGCGTTCAGGTTGAATAGTGAGCACACCAAAATTCATAATCGATTCTGCTGTCACAACCTCTTGAGTCGCTGATTCGACATGGCTTAAACGGCGAAGCACGTTCCTCACTCTTGCTTGAAACTCGAGAACGCTGAAAGGTTTCGTTATGTAGTCATCAACACCGGCTTCTAAGCCTGACACCTTATCTAACTCAGCGTCTCTTGCGGTTAGCATGAGTACTGGCGTCCAATCCTCTTGCTGACGCAACATTCGACAGAAATCGAGTCCGTCACCGTCTGGTAAGCCACGATCCAGTACGATCAAATCGAAATGACCCTCTTTATAGAGCGCCTGAGCCTTTTCAATCACATTAGCTCTGATTACGTTATGCCCTTGGAACTTAAGATGCATCTGCACCAGTTCAGCCAAGTCATCATCGTCTTCAACCAACAATATGTTTACCATCAAATTTACCGCAGCACTATTCATGATCCCTGCTCTATTCTGAGTCTGCCCACCTTTCAATTGACCGGAACAGAGCAGGAATTCTTTCATCGTACTTTGACCCTGTTACTCAGTTCGAGTAATGGTGATTCTTGCTCCGGGGTTAAGGAAACGATGATTGGCACTTAAAGTAGAAGTCGTAAGGCCGTCATCTTGGCTAATTACGCCAGAGTGGAAACTCACTACATCGGTGTCGTCTCGTGTGGTATTAAAACCTTCACCACCGCCTGCTGGTCCCGGAATGGTTGCAGCAAGCTCATCGTTCAGCTCAGTTCCCGAATCCCAAACATTCATGTTCATGGTAAAGGTATCACCCACCGCTAATGACTTGAGTGATAATCCGGATTCGCCGACAAACGCATCATTGGTGTTCACCAACATCGAAGCAACTGAGATATACCCTTCTTGATTTGGGTCGACACGAATAGACACCGTGTCTTGCTCACCTGAAAGAATCAGCCCATTGCCTGAGATGCCTTGATAAACATTGGCGTCACTGTCACTGAGCGCAAGCAATTGTGCATTACTACCCCCTTCCGCCAAGTATTCCAGATCGACAGAGGCACTTTGCCCAACTTCAAACAGATCAAAATTCGTATTGTGAGTCAACACCGCGAGTGGTGACATTGGTTGATTGGGGGTGAGGTTAGTAACACTCACATCATAGCGATAGTAATCGTCGTCATCGTCCGGACAACCCGCTAACACAGCTACTGATGCAGCGATAAATAGAATTCTAGCTTTCATACATCCCCCTTACTTCACAACAATGGTGATAGTTGCAACAGGGTTTAACCATCGATGGCTACTGCTATCGAGGTCACTGATGCCGCCCGCCGCATCACCATCACCAATGTTACCTGGATGAATATGAACCTTAGCGTTTGATACTGCCGTTTCTACACCTGTGCCACCAGCGCCAAAGGTAATGAATGGAGGGTTCGGCATACTGCCCGCCAGCTCATCATTGGCTTCTGTGCCTGCGTCATAACCATTTAGAGTCGCTTTGTAGGTGCCCGCTTGAGTTGGGATCTTCCAGCTATCTAGACCAACAAAGCCGTCGTTTGTCGGCAGCAACATTGCACCCAATGATAGGTACTCTAAATCACCAGTACTGATATCAAACGTAGTTGCGACGCCTGGATTGAGGATGCCGGCCGCTGGGTTCTCAACCACCACGCCTCCCGCGTTGGCAATGACACCAGATAAACCTGAAATATCGCCTCCTTCGGCCATGGACTCTAGTTCCGAAGAAGCCGTTTCACCCGTTCTAAACATGAACAAGCTTGAGTCATGAGCCGCCGCTAAGATAGGCGTAAAGTAGATCCCTTTCGTTGCATTAGTGACAGTGACTTCAAGCTCAGCAGCCTGAACTTGAGCCGCTCCGAAGGCCAACATAGCCGAGCTGATCACTAAGCTGATTTGAGTACGTTTATTCATTTTGATTCCATCCTTTATCGAGTCCTATCGTTGCCAACAAAACGAATAACAGCGATATACCGTTACCTTTGCCAGAACGAACTGTGGTGTTGTTGACTCTAAGAATGACGATCAAATCTATCAGCAACTTCATTGAATTCTCATAAAACTCTCACAAGTTTATCCAAACTTATTACTGCAAATAAAAATAGCGATAAAGTACTAATATTTAATCGAAAAATATCAATTTATCATTTACGTCAGAAGGGATAGAAAAGAAGATAAAGAATAGAAATGGAACGAATAAAACGCAAAAAGGCCGAATCGATTTAACGATTCGGCCTTTATTCTAGCGTACTGTTGTTACTCTTTCCTAAGCCGTATTTGGCCTTTCAATCGAGCTAACAACACAACATCAAATTAGAACGCGTAGTTTGCGTCAATCAGTTCGCTAACTTCCACTTTGCTTACTTCAGCACGAGCTTCAAGCCATTGAGCAACTTGCAGTTGTTCTGCTTCTGTTACTGAACGGTAGCGCTCAATTGAGCATAAGAAACCTTCAAACAGCTCAAGGCCGCCGCCACCAAAGCACAGACCGATGCTGTCGATGAAATCAATGAACTCATCAATGAACACATCGTATTGATCAAAATCAGTAATCGATGTCTTGCAGCTTACTTCAAAACCCAGAATCGCGAATTCACCTAGGTATAGCTTTTTGCGTAGGCGACGATTTTTGTTTTCGATTTTATCTAATTTCATAACTGCCTCTCTTTTCGTTTGATAAAGCATTTATACACAGTTCCACATCAATCCCCAAGAGTTTTGTATTACACAAGGGTGTTAATGGCAAAAATCGTGCTACAGAAACAAAACCTTAATCAAATCTATAAAAATCTGTCACTTAACTGCTTCACGATTAGTCACACATTGACCCAACTTATTAACCAATTAGTTAGTAGGTGGGTAAGTCATGAATAACGAATAATAAAATCAGCCAATAGGAAGCAGTAAAGATGAGCAAGGAAACATTTGATAGCACTCGTTTTAATAAGAGCAAAAACAAACCCTTCGAAGAAGTTTTAGATGCGAACCTTTCAAGAAGAAATGTTCTCAAAGGCGGTTTAGGCATCAGTGCAATGACGGCGTTTGGTGCTTTTGGTTTAGCAGGCCACAGCACAGCGCACGCGGCGACAGCATCATCTAGCGCACCGCAAAAAAGCACTGCTACACTTGCATTCGAATCGGTTAAAGGCTCACTGACAGACAGTGTCGTTGTGCCAAAAGGCTATACAGCACAAGTATTGGTTCCTTGGGGTACTCCACTTAACAAGCAAGGCAATGCTTGGTTAAAAGATGGAACCAACAACGCACAAGATCAAGCAAACTCACTGGGCATGCACCACGACGGCATGCACTTCTTCCCGCTTAATGGCAACAGCAACGACGGTTTGTTGGTGATTAATCACGAATACATCGACCAAAAAGCACTGCACGCTAATGGTCCTACATACGATGAAGGCAACCGCCCTAGCCTTGATGAAGTACGTAAAGAGATCAACGCACACGGCGTGAGTGTGGTTCGTGTAAAACTTGAAGGCAACCAATGGGTGATGGTCGATAACGATCCTCTGAACCGCCGCTACACAGGCGCGACCGTAATGGATCTGTCTGGTCCTGTTGCACACAGTGAATTTACCAAAACCAAGTTCTCACAAGACGGCAGCCAAGCTCGTGGCACGTTGAACAACTGTGGTAATGGCTACACACCATGGGGCACTTACCTAACGTGTGAAGAAAACTGGCCGGGTTATTTCGTTAACAAAGGCGAGACAACACCAGCGCAAGAACGTATTGGTATCGCTACCGACAAAACACGTTACGGTTGGGACACGCTTTCTGGTGACAAACAAGAACGCCTAGACGAATTTGCTCGCTTTGACGTAACACCAACAGGTGAGTCAGCAATGGACGATTACCGTAACGAAGCACACGGTCACGGCTACATTGTTGAAATCGACCCATACACAGCAAACTCTCGCGCTAAGAAACGTTCTGCACTGGGTTGTTTCCGTCACGAAGGCTGTACGTTTGGTAAGTTGACCGAAGGCGAGCCGATCGTATTCTACTCTGGTCACGATTCTCGTTTTGAATACCTATACAAATTCGTTTCTGAAGAGAAATGGGACCCGCGTGACGCAGAGCCGAGTAATCGCCTAAGTGCGGGTGACAAGTACATGGATAAAGGCACGCTGTATGTGGCTAAGTTCAACGATGACGGTTCAGGTACGTGGCTACCACTAACGTTGGGCAGCAAGACTACAAACGGCGGCAAGCTAGGTGATTCATTTGACTCTCAAGCAGCGCTTATCATCAATACAGCGGGCGCTGCCGACCTTGTTGGTGCAACGCCAATGGATCGCCCTGAATGGTGCTCTGTTGACCCAATGACGGGTACGGCTTACCTAACGCTGACTAATAACAACAAGCGTAAAGAAGCGAACTCTGCGAACCCTCGCGTAGACAACAAGTTCGGTCATGTTATCCGTTGGGATGAAGGCAAAACGGCAGGCGAGTTCGATTGGGATATCTTCGTATTTGGTTCACCAGCAGTGGAAGACAAGTCTATTAACCGCTCTGGTCTAACAGACATGAACCAGTTCGCGAGCCCTGACGGCTTAGCGTTTGATGCTCGTGGCATCTTGTGGATTCAGACAGATAACGGCGCAGACGAAGTAACTGGCTACACCAATGACCAAATGCTGGCAGTGGTTCCATCTCATTTAACGGATGACAACGGCAACAGTGCGGTGATTGATGCAAACAACCAAGCACAGCTTAAACGCTTCTTTGTGGGTCCAAACGGTTGTGAAGTGACTGGCTTTACCATCAGCCCAGATTTCAAGTCACTGTTTGTGAACATTCAACACCCGGCAAACTGGCCATCGTCTGAAGATGCAACCGCACAAACTCAAGGCAAAGTCCGCCCAAGAGCATCTACGGTTGTGATTCGTCGAGAAGACGGCGGTGAAATCGCGGTTTAAATATACAACGCAGGCTAAGATCAGAAACATTTCTGTTATCTAGTCTCTGTTCGCTAGCTAAGTAAAATCAAAAAGAGCGATAAGGCCAAATGCCCTATCGCTCTTTTTATATTCTATGCATTCTTCGGTTTAAGTAAGAATCCGAATTTTCAAAACTCACCGTAATCCTAAGTCGTCATCATCCCACGTACGCGTCACCCTCGAGAAGGAGGAACGACTGAGTCGGGGATCTCTGCTCGTTGTAGGCTAACCAGAATTAGCTCACGAACAACCAAACACCAACGCCCATCATCAACGTACCTGCAATGCGGTTCATCAACTTAACATTGTCGGCTTTGCCCAGCATATGCTTTAAGCTCTTTCCGCCTGTCGCGTATAAGGTCATGCAAACAAACTCAGAAACCAGAATGATTGACACGAGAATGAACAACTGCGGTGCTAAGTCTTTATTGCTGTTAATAAAAGGAGGCAGCAAAGAAATCATAAACGCCCAGCCTTTTGGGTTCGCAATTGCAGTGACAAAACCTTGAACCACCAAGTCCCAATCATTGCTGACTTTTGTTGTTTGGTTGTCAGTACTGATCGCCAGTTTGCCTCTCGAACGCCACATCTGAACGCCTAAATAAAACAGGTAACCCGCACCAACAAATTTAAAGCCCGTAAATAGCCATGGGTAATTCAACATGATCGAAGCGATACCCAATACCGCGGCAATAGAAACCACAGCGACACCAGCCAGTTCACCGATCATCATCCATAATGTACGCTTGTATCCAACACTCATTCCAAGTGTCAACGCCAAAGTCATACACATACCGGGCGTGATTGACACGAAGAAAAACGTGGGAATAAAAGCCCAAAGTAGTGCGCTATCCATATTATTACCTTATCGACTTGTTTTTATTTATTAGTTCTTGTTTCTTGATCGGGCTTGAAATGAAGCGAGGTTGAAACGAAGCAGTAATGACAATAAACAATATTGCGATCAATACAAACAAAAAGAGCCACATAACAGTGGCTCTTTTCAATCACCAACCGTAATTACTTACGACGGTTTTTAATTCGCTTCATCATAGTCAAACGACGTTCAGCGCTTGCTTGATCTTGTGGCTCTTCGTTCGCGTTGTTCTTACGACCCTGACGGTTTTTGTAAGCCGATTTAGTGTTCAGCTTCTCGATGTAAGCATCACGTTTCTTCGGTTCATAACCCGGTTGTTCAACACGACGAATGCGCTGTTGAATCAGTTTTTCAACTTGAACGACAGTCAGCTCTTCTTCGCGGTTAACGAAAGAGACAGCGTGACCTTGCTTACCTGCACGACCTGTACGGCCAATACGGTGAACATAGTCTTCTGCTAGGAAAGGCATGTCGTAGTTAATTACGTGTGGTAAGTCTTCGATATCAAGACCACGAGCCGCAACGTCGGTTGCTACCATTACACGCGCTTTACCTTCTTTAAAATCGTCTAGAGCACGACGACGAGCACTTTGCGCTTTATCACCGTGACACAGTACTGCTTTAATGCCGTCTAGCTTAAGCTCTTTAACTACATCGTTCGCTGTTTCTTTGTAGTTAACAAAAACAAGCACTTGGCGCCAGTTTTTACGACCAATCAGCTCAGAAAGCAGTTCTGTTTTACGCTCTTGATCCACTGGGTAAACCACGTGGCCGACAGTAGCAGCCGTTGAGTTTTCGCGCTCAACACTAATACGTTTTGGTTTACGCAGAATATCAACAGACAGTTGGTTTAACTGAGTAGAAGTCGTTGCAGAGAACATCATGATTTGCGGTGATGTTTCTACATCCAACATGATCTTACGAACGGCATTGATAAAGCCCATATCAAGGATACGGTCAGCTTCATCAAATACTAGAAATTCTAGGTTAGCAATAGACACGTTACCCGCTTCTAAGTGCTCTTCTAAACGGCCAGGTGTTGCAACCAAAATATCCACACCCAGTTCTAGTTGACGAACTTGTGAAGACATCTTGTTACCACCGTAAACCGCAGAAACACTTAGATCTGTGTATTTAACGTAGTCTTTAATGTTTTGAGCGATCTGCGCAGCAAGCTCACGAGTTGGAGCAAGAATAAGGCCGCGAGCCGTTCCTCTAGACGCCTTTTTACCGCTGTTCAAAAGGTGCTGAATAACAGGCAATGAAAATGCCGCTGTTTTACCCGTACCGGTTTGAGCAGTAGCAAAAATATCATGGCCTTTACGAGCCATTGGAATCGCTTTTTGTTGAATTGGAGTGAGTTTTTCATAACCACACTCAGTCAACGCTTTGACTAATTCAGGAGCAAAACCTTGAGAGGAAAATGACATTGTTACGGGTTCCTTAAGCAGACAGCCTACATTCTTATTTCAGCCGAGCACTATAAAGTAATTAGAGTGATTTATCTCACATTTATCGTGATATAACGCAAACTTTCTCATTTAATCTGGTGTTTATCCCGCCTTCAACGAGGTAAACACCAAGATCCTTGGTTCAAACAGCAAAAACAGGGCTATTTGATGCCACACAGCTTGAGTAGAATCTGCTCGAGATCGCCCCATGGCATGAGCTGCGAGTCGATCACTTCCAGTCGAGATTCAAAGCCATCAAGCGTAATTTCGTTCACAGACACGACTTGATTCGCCACATTGAATGCGTAGCAACCTTGGTCGGTGTTCACGACAGCTTTTACACGCTCGGCCGTTAGATCTGACAACATAGAGAATAGCGCATCGAAGTCGAACTTATGCTCTGCGCCAAACAACCAACCACAACTGAAATAGCCCTGTCCTTTATTCTCTTTACGGATGAAAGCTTCACCAGGAGGAAGTTGGAATTGAGGCTCTTGTTCAGCGTGATCGTGATGATGCGCTTCAATATGAGATGAAGCACTGCCGTATACTCTTTCAATGTCTAACACTTCCAATGGCACTTCACCATCGTGAATTAGCTTATGGAAGACTTTTGCTGGCGTTTGATCCGTCACCCAATCATTGAACACATCGATGTCTTCAGAATGAACAAGGTCAACCTTAGTACCAAGAATCACATCTGCACTATTTAGTTGATCATTAAAATTCTGATTCGAGGTGTACTTTTCATTAGACAGATTTCGTGGGTCAACCAAACCAAGCGTCGCTTTTAAATCGACATATGGTGTGTACTGATCGGAAGTCAGTGTCGCTATAACCTGTTTAGGGTGACCAAGCCCTGTCGGCTCAATCAATAAACGGTCTGGCTTTTGGCGAAGTAAGGCATTAATACCCACTGACATAGGCACGCCCGCAGTACAGCACATGCATCCACCCGGCACTTCTTTAATCAAAGCGCCTTGATCTGTCATCAATGCACCGTCAATGCCGATTTCCCCGAATTCATTAACCAGAACAGCCCAGTTTTCATTCTCAGGTTTATTTTTTAGCAGGTTCAAGATGGCTGTCGTTTTACCAACACCCAAGAAACCCGTAATGATGTTTGTAGGAACTTTTTTAGTCATATCAGTTCTCCTTTTTAAGGGAGTATATACTCAATCACCAAAAAGTTGACCCCAATCGATTGTTTACACTGAGATTCGTTAATAGAGGTTGGCGCGAAAATAATCAGAAGAGATAAAGCAGTAGAAGCGGAATGAGGAAATGGGATGCTCCAGACGAACTAAAGGCGTACTTACTCAGTACGCCTCACCCTCGTTACTCAATCGTGAGTTCGCGAATCAGGAAGCCTTAAATATCGACCTGAACATTTAACGAGGAACTAAAACTTTGTTTCTGAATCCATCCAAATTGTGTGTAAAACCTCACTTCTCCTTGCGGTTCGTTATGTTGCTTTACGATTTAACTATGGTTCATTTTTGGGGATATTCAAGCCGCCGCCAGAGAATCGATCAAAACTGTGACGGTGATTCCACTATTGAGCATATATTCTATTTATGTAACACGTACATTCCATAAATGAAATTCAACTTTTCAACTTTGTTGCTATAGGATATGCAGAGGAAGCGTATAATTTAATGCAACCCCGCCTTAACTCATTCAGGAAACTTATCTTTATGATCAGAAGAGAGAAAATTAAGCAATCCTTATTAGCCAAAATGCCAAGGGATGCTATTAATCAATTTCTCTCAAGAGATAAGACACCCGCTTCCGTTCTCTTTCTTTCTTGTATTGTAGGTGTACTTGCTGGCGTAGTGGGTACCTATTTCGAAGTCGCGGTTCATTTCATCACAGAAACTCGTACCGATTGGCTTAAAGATGAAATCGGTAGCTATTTACCCCTTTGGTTGGCCGCTTTCCTTATTAGTGCTGCATTTGCCTTTATTGGTTACTTCCTCGTTCACCGCTTTGCTCCAGAGGCTGCCGGTTCAGGTATCCCTGAAATCGAAGGTGCAATGGACGGCATGCGCCCTGTTCGATGGTGGAGAGTATTACCCGTAAAATTCTTTGGCGGCATGGGCGCGTTAGGCTCTGGTATGGTTTTAGGCCGTGAAGGGCCAACCGTTCAAATGGGCGGCAGTATCGGTCGTATGGTCACTGATATCTTTCGAGTCAAAGACGATGACACTCGCCACTCACTGTTGGCTTCAGGTGCCGCTGGTGGCTTAGCCGCCGCATTTAACGCACCACTGGCAGGAATCATGTTTGTGGTTGAGGAGATGAGACCACAGTTTCGCTACTCACTCATATCAATCAAAGCTGTCATCATCTCAGCAGTTTCAGCCAACATTGTATTTCGTTCTATCAATGGCCAATCTGCCGTTATCACAATGCCTCAGTACCAGCCGCCTGAACTCGACGCACTTTGGTTATTCTTATTATTAGGTGTGTTGTTCGGCCTGTTTGGTGTGATTTTCAATAAACTGATTACGCTTTCCCAAGACCTGTTTGTGGCGATCCACAAGAATGACCGTAAACGCTACTTGATGACAGGCACCCTACTTGGCGGTTGCTTTGGCTTGTTGCTCCTTTATATACCTGAATTAACTGGTGGTGGTATTGGTATCATCCCGAACATCACGAATGGCAGCTACAGCGCCAATGTGTTGTTGTTGATTTTCTTAGGCCGAGTCCTCACTACCCTGCTTTGTTTCGGCTCTGGTGCGCCAGGCGGTATCTTTGCACCAATGCTTGCGCTAGGAACACTCTTTGGTTATGCGTTCGGGCTTATCGCAGCGGCATTCTTTCCCGAACTGAATATTGAACCGGGTATGTTTGCAATTGCTGGCATGGGAGCATTATTTGCCGCCACCGTGCGAGCGCCTATCACTGGCATACTGTTGGTTATCGAAATGACCAATAACTACTACCTGATCCTGCCGTTGATCATCACCTGCTTAGGTGCGGTAATCATTGCTCAAATGTTAGGTGGGCAGCCAATTTACAGTCAACTGCTTAACCGTACGCTGAAAAACGAAAAACTAAGACAACAAGATCTCCCTCAACAAGAGGAAGTACGTTAATTACAAATGACTCATGAAACAAAAGCACACATTCAACGTGCTTAATCTCCCGATTCCGTATCAAAATCAAAAAAGCAAACGTTAAACTTGGTATCATCCACTCAAAATTAGTTGAGTGCCCTCAAAATCTATTGATGGAAGACCTACACACTCTAACTAAGGCAAATAGTCCAATATTCTGTAATTAACTAAGTCGGAGCAAGTCGTTGAACTGGAGAAGATTAACCCAAGTAAAAAATGTGCCGCCATCTCAGGCGTCTTTAGCACTTGGCGTTATTGGGTTAGGACAAGCTTGGGCGTTATATATCCCGGGCATTGGTGAGATAATTCGTCCCTACCTCGCTGCATTCGGCGCGCTATTATTGCTGCCTGTTTTACTGCGCTATTTAACGAGCTTTAATACCTTCCTTAATGATATTCGCCACCCGTTAAGCGGAAGCTTGATGGCACCAATGAGCATGGCTTTACTGATTCTGTGCGACTATTTAGCCGAGATATCGCCAGCTATCGCCTACCCAGTTTGGTTCTGCGCGCTATTGCTGCACTTTACCATGATGGTGTTGTTCTTCAGTTTTCAGATCATCAACTTCAAAATGTCGAACATTGTACCGAGTTGGTTTCTGTATCCGGTCGGTTTGATCAGCAGTTCCTTAGCTGGCACACAGTTCGGGCACACCGTATTTTCAGAAACACTTGCGGTCACTTGTATTGGTATCTATTTCCTTATGTTGCCAGTGGTGTTGTACCGCTTGGTGTTCGAAGGCAATCTTCCTCGCCGAGCAAGACCAACACTCGCTATCATGGCAGCTCCGGTTAACTTATCTTTAGCCGCTTACTTGGTTAACTTCGACAACCCAGACCCGATTCTAACAGGTGCATTGGCGGGCATTGCCATCACCATGACTTTGTTGATTTACTTGTGTTACATCCGCCTGATGCGTTTGAAGTTCCAACCTTCGATTGCTGCCGTCACCTTCCCATCTGTGATCAGCGCTATTGCCATGCATCGTCTAACTACATTTTTCGGCGCGGAATACCCACAATGGTATTGGCTACACAAGTTTGGTTTCTTTGAGCTAACCATCGCCACCATTCTAGTGATTTGGGTTGCCGGTGGTTACGTAAAAATGTACTGGCCTGAGTTTTTCGATTCCGACTACATGTCCAAGAAGATGAAACGTTCTTAGATAGAAGCGAAAAGATCTTAGCTGAACCATCGTGTTCTGCAGTAGTCGATGATGTCAGACAAAACCAACCAAACCCAAAAAGGCCTCACACTGTGAGGCCTTTGAATAGGCAAGGTATTAATAGTTCAGGCGAGTGTTACTAGAAATGCCGAGACCTATTAGAAGTTAGCGTGAGGGCCGAATACTTCGTAGTGAACGCGTGAACGGTCAACTTTCATTGCATCTAGCTGCTCTACGATATTCTTCATGAAACCAACAGGACCACAGATGTAGAAATCGCTCTCTTCAAAGCCTTTAGTATCAGAGATAGACGCTAGATCCATTTGACCTTGATGCGTGTTTTCACATGCAGATTCATCTTTGTTCATGTACCACGTTTTCGCTTCCCAACCTTTGTCGGCAACAATATCTTTAACACGAGTCGTGAAAGAGTGTTGGCCTACGTTCTCACAAGCGTGAAGGTAAAGTACTGGCTCGTTTTTATCTTCCGTGTTTAGGAACTCAAGCATAGACTGCATTGGCGTTACACCAACACCTGCAGAGATAAGTGTTACTGGCTTGCTGCGCTCTTGATACATGAAGTCACCCGCTGGTGCGTATAGGCTAACCTCATCACCAACAGCAACCGTATCGTGTAGGTGGTTAGATACAACGCCTTGTGTCTCTTGGCCTTGTCCTTCACGTTTAACAGAAATACGGTATTGCTTGCCGTTTGGCTTATCAGACAGTGAGTATTGACGAATCTCGCTGTATTGAGAGCCTTCTGGTTTCACTTCGATACCGATGTATTGACCTGGTGTGTAATCCAGAACTTCACCGCCGTCTTTTGGCTGAAGGATAAAGCTTGTTACTAGCGCTGACTCTTCGATTTTGTCTGCAATCACAAACGCACGCGCTGCTTCCCAACCACCAACAGCTTGCTTACGCTGTAGGTAAAGTTCAGCTTCACGATCGATGAATACTTGCGCCAAGAATAGGTAAGCGGCTGTCCATGCTTCTTCCACTTCTGGAGTAAAGGCGTCAGCAGCTAGTTCACGTAATGTCTCAATCAGGTGCAAACCAACAATTTGGTAGTGCTCTGGTTGAATGTTAAAGCTTGTGTGTTTCTGAGCAATACGTTCAACGGCAGTTGTTAACGCTGCTAGATTTTCAATGTTCTTTGCATATGCCGCGATAGCTTCAAACAGTGCTACGCCTTGGCGACCTGTTCTTTGGTGAGTCATATTGAAGATATCTTTCAACTCAGGGTTATGCGTGAACATACGTTGATAAAAATGCTGAGTTAAAGCTGGGCCTGCGCTCTCAAGTAGAGGAATAGTAGATTTGATGATTTCGATATGTGCATTGTTAAGCATGAATTTACTCCGAACACTGAGCCTTATGACCTATATGTCATTTTGACTACTAAAAATTAAGAATGACTTATCGATTTTCTGAAACCTTAGTTATTTTTAGAAACTGAGTTATTTTGACTCGTTTTCATTTCAAAAAATCGCGAAACCTGATTAATGCAACCTGATTGATTGAGATCAAGAATAGTCTGTTTAATCAGCGCTATAATTGGGCTTCTCTGTATCTTATGCACAATCAGTGCCAACTTTATCAATCCCCGTCATTACTGGTTTTCTTCTCAAAACTCATCTTATAAAAATGTCAAAAAGACCTTTTTTTTAAGTCAATAAGACTCTATTATGTAGATAAACACACAGTTAGAGTTTTTTATGCAAGATATCTCCGCATCTACCCTCATGGAAATGACCATTGGCCTCGCAAGTGGTGTCAACGATCAAGATCGTTTCAATCGCCTGATCGATGCCATTCGCAAAACCATAACGTGTGATTGTGTCGCGCTTTTAAGCCTTCAAGGCGACACGCTAGTACCTATCGCAATGCAAGGGCTCAGCCGAGATACATTCGGTCGTCGCTTTATCATTTCAGAACACCCACGATTTGAAGAGATCTGCGCGTCTCGCTCTCCTGTTCGTTTCGATGCTGACAGCTCCCTACCCGATCCTTTCGATGGTTTGCTTATTGACCATGATGGCGATTTACCAATGCATGCTTGTATGGGCTTGCCTTTGCTATTTGGCGACAAGTTATTGGGCATTCTGACTCTAGATAGCTTGAAACCTGATGTCTTCGCGAATATTCCGGCGCGGAACCTTGAAGTACTGGCAGCTATTGCAGCCTCAACCATGCAGATGGCACTGACCTTCTCGCAACTTGAGCATCAAGCAAAACAGTCAAAGCAATTACTCGAAGAATTGAACGTAGAAGCGTGGGAACGTGACGGCGGTGAGTTGATTGGTAACAGTGACACCATGGTCGCGCTTAAGAACGACATCGCTGTTGTAGCTCCATCTGAGTTTAATATCTTGATTCATGGTGACACCGGGGTTGGTAAAGAGCTTGTGGCTCGCACCCTGCACCACCAATCTCAACGTAAACGTAACCCACTCGTCTACGTAAACTGTGCTGCAATTTCTGAAAACTTAGTAGAGAGTGAACTGTTTGGTCACGTTCGTGGCGCGTTCACTGGCGCAGACAAAAACCGCTTAGGTAAATTTGCTTTAGCCGATGGTGGCACACTGTTCCTTGATGAGATTGGTGAATTGCCTTTGGCCGCTCAAAGTAAGCTCCTACGTGCGCTGCAAAACAACGAAATCCAACCGGTTGGCCAAGACAACATTCAAACCATTGATGTGCGAGTATTGGCAGCGACAAACCGAGATCTAAAACAAGAAGTTGAAGACGGTCGATTCAGAGCCGATTTGTACCACCGATTGAGTGTGTATCCTATCGCGGTGCCAGCACTGAAAGATCGTGGTGACGACATCAGCCTATTAGCGGGTTTCTTCTTAGAACAAGCGCGTCGTAAGCTTGGTATCAACCAAGTTAAGTTCCGCTCCGACGTTCTTTCTTTCCTAAACCGTTATGGTTGGCCGGGTAACGTGCGTGAACTTGAGCATGTGATCAGTCGTTCCGCATTGAAAGCGTTAGCGCGCAGCACCAATAAAAACCTGGTGACAATCACCAAGGAAGATTGTGGTCCTCTAGACCAAGATCAGCCAATTGCGACGACTCAGGTGAAAAACACACCATTATCGACACCAACGATCGACCTTTCTGCAGGGCTACGTGGTGCAACGGACGATTTTCAACGCAGTATCATTACTGAGGTGTTGGAAGATGCCAACTTTAACTGGGCACAAGCAGGGCGAGTTCTGAAAACAGACCGAGCAAATCTGACTCGACTGTCTAAGCGTTTAGGGCTAAATGTGGCTAAGTCTCATACGATCGAACGGACAAAATAGATATTAGCGGTTTGTTGCGAGCATCTGACAAAACTTGTGTATATAATGCTGCAAATTGTAACGCTAATTTTAAATATGTAGAGAGAGTTATGAAGTTTATCCGTTGGTTCTTAGGTCGTGTCATCTTGTTATTGAATTTTGTTTTCAGCCCACGTGGTGTGAAGCGTTCTCAAGAAGAACAAAGCAAAGTAAATGAGCAAGCAAAAACGCACACGTTATACCAATTCGAAGCGTGCCCATTTTGTGTGAAGGTGCGCCGCGCGATGAAACGTCAGTCGGTTCAATTTGAACTTCGTGATGCAAAAAACAACGAGCAACACCGTGCTGAGCTTGAAGCTGGCGGCGGTCGTGTGAAAGTGCCTTGTCTACGTATCGAAAAAGACGGTAAAACTGAGTGGATGTACGAATCTTCAGATATCGTGACTTACTTAGAAAAGCAGTTTGCATAAGCAATAAAGCAACAAAAGTCAGATACAAAAAATCCCTCGAATGTGAGGGATTTTTTATGTCTGTTATTTGGCGTTAATCGCTTCAAATTGGGAGCGAAAACTCAAACGACTACTTCGCTACAATCAGCATCAATTCCACACGGCGGTTACACGCCTTGCCTTGCGCAGAAGCGTTCGTACAAGCTGGAACATACTCACCGAAGCCACGAGTATAAATAGAACGACTCGACACATAGTTACTCTCTAATCGAGCCTTCACTTCTTTTGCTCGTTGATCTGAAAGCGGATCATTGATTCGATCTGTGCCCGTGTTATCGGTGTGCCCTTCAATCACCACATCAATATCTTGGCGCTGAGCAAGGTAGCTGCCTAGCGTATCTAGCCATTGATTATAAGCTGGCTCAGGGAATGCTGAACCTGTTTTAAAGTTCACGTGCTGCTCAAGCTTTACCATCACATGGTTGCCCGGCAACACTTCAAAATCGATACGGTTTTGTCTTAAAAAGACTTCCAGTGGATCGTTAGTCGAAACGCCACGTCCGTAGTTGGTCGTGATGGTTCTGTGTTGATGAGTGCTGCTCTGAATCGAGTAGCCACGATTACTTGCTACATGAGTCGTTTGAACCACACCCCATTCAGGATGCATCAAGTCGTAATCGGTTTGTGGTGCAGTCTCTAGCATGTCACCGCCAAGTAAGTCAGTTGGTGACGTGGCTTCACACCCAGCCAAAGCTATGCTTAACATTATCGCTAAATATCTCATTACTTCACCAACCACTCATGCAGATAAACCATTCACTAATGTCTATATCGGCACCGAGGGAAAAACTTTAGACGAAAAGAAAGCAGAACCCAAAAAAGTGCTGTTGATCACAGTTAACCGTCTACTAGCTTGTCTTCAGCCGCTAGTTCGAACTGTTTGCATTTATTTACCTTATAATTGTTTTCCAATTCGTACTAAATAGTTAGAATCTCACGACTTCTCAACGCTAGAGCAAACATTATGTTTAAACCATTTACTAAATTCATCACAGCACTCGCTGCCGTACTCATTATCGCGGGTTGTAGTGAAACAGACGAGCCACAAAAAGGCGTTCAATACGAAGCGCTTCCTACTGCTCTAACAGAATTTAACTTGTCTCCGATCACTGAAATCTTCTCTCTTAACTGTGGTCACTGCCGTCAAATGGAAAGTGCCATTCCAGAGATTGAATCTCTAACAGACCAAACTATTGGCAAGATGCACGTGACGTTCAACGAAAGCGCTCAAATCAGCGCAATGATCTACTACACAGCAGTGATGCAGCTTGATGCGACGCCTGACCACGCATTCATGGACGACCTATTTGGTGCCGTTCAAATGGGTGCAGATGCAACACCTGAGCAGCGTCAACAAGCACTAGAGACAGCGTTTACTTCTCGTGGTTTGGTTAGCCCATACCAGCTGAATAAAGAACAGCAAGTCGCTCTTTTCGACTACGTTAAGCAAGCAGAAGAGATCTCAGTAAAAGGTCAGATCAACTCAGTACCAACCTTTATCATCAACGGTAAATACCAAGTACTAACAGCAGGTCACCAAGACGTTGCTGGCATTGCAAAAACGATCAACTACCTTTTGACTCAACCATAATCACGGCTTTAGTCAACTGATTAACACATTTTGTATTAACTACGAAATTCAGCACTCAATATAAATAGGTTTTACTATGTCTAAATTTGTCATCCCGGTCATTGTCTTTCTTTTGGCGGGTTTCATGATTTACCGTACTTGGACGAATCATAAGTCTGGCGGAGAAAACTTCGAACAAGGCCAACAATTTCTAATTGAAAACGGCACTAAAGAAGGCGTGATTACGACTGAAAGCGGTCTTCAATACCTTGTTCTTGAAGAAGGTACAGGCACAGAGCACCCAACTAAGAACAGCAAAGTAACGGTTCACTACCACGGTACGCTGTTAGCATGTATACCACAGTTTTTAAGTTTGCTTTAGTGTGCCACTTTACTCAGTAGTCTTTCATGGCATACTACGGCCTCCTAAAAGGTAGTAACATGAAAGCATATATATACTCTCGCATTAGCTCCGCAATACAAAAGAAAGGCCACGGCCTTGACCGCCAGCAAGACATCGCGCTCACTTATGCCGCTCAACTAGGTTTTGATATTTCAGAAGAAGTCCTTCAGGATGTTGCCAGTGGCTATCATGGCAAACAAATGGAAGGCCGCCTCGGGGTTTTCTTAGAGGGTATCAAGCGAGGTAAAATCGAATCACCTGCGGCATTAATTGTAGAATCCTTAGACCGCCTCGGTCGTGAACACACAATGGATGCCCTACCACGCTTTATAGACATCGTTAACCATGGCGTAGAGATTCACGAAGTTTCGACTGGAATCGTTTATAACCGCGAAGAAACACACAAGATACACATTGCAATCGCCATCATGGAGCGTGCTCATAATGAATCGTTAATGAAGTCAAAGCGAGCGCGTGCGGCGGCGAACAAGCGCCTACAACGTGCTCAGCAAGGCGAAAATGTTGTTATAAATGTCAACTTACCTTGTTGGATTAGAAGCCAAGATGACAAGCTAGAACTTGTTCCTGAATACGCTGTCGTTATACGACGCATTTTTGAGCTTTACCTAGAAGGGAAAGGTTCGAACACAGTCGCTCAAATTCTGCGCGAAGAAAATCATCCGTACTTTACGTCCAACATACACTCGAAGAAAATCCGTAGTCGAGTTTGGACAGATCAGCGTGTCATGGACATTATCAAAAAAGACTCCACATGTGGCGTGTTTAGAAGCACTGCCAATCCTGATACTGTAATCGACGGTTACTACCCTGCCGCCATAGATAAAGCGACTTTTGAGCGCGCACAAGTACTTAGAATGTCCAGAGTACGAACGGCGAAGAAATCAAAGAAAGGTCTTAACATTCTGAGTGGCTTACTTCGCTGCGGTCACTGCGGTAGTTCGCTACAATATACTCGCTCATACAGTAACAAGAAGAAAACAAGAATGTATGAGAACCTACGCTGCCGCGATCGAGCTGCAAGAATGAACTGTGACAGCCGCTCCGTTCCTTTACGTCCTTTAGAGAAACTCATACTAGGCTGGGTAGGCACCATACCCCTCTTTGATATCAAAGCTGCAAGCAATGATGAGCTAGAGCAGAAAAAAGCAGAACTCACCCAACTTGAACAGCAAGCAGAAAACCTCGTAGAACTCTTGGCAACTGGCCTGACTCGTGTAAAAGACAAATATCTTCAACTCGAGCAACAAATTGACTCCGTCAAGAAAGAGATCTCTTCACTCTCAGTAACTAACAGTTCTTCAGTCGATAAGATTGATTACTATCAGGCAATAGACCTTGAAAATGAGGAGTATCGTGAACAGGTTCAACAAGAGCTGGCGTTAATCATTGATAGAGTCTCTGTAAAATGCGATGGCGAAGACGCTGAAATCGATATCTTTCTGAACAGCAAAATTCACAATCATCAGCGTTTTATCGGGAAGAAGAAACAGCTCGATAAAGCACGCCAGACCATACGTACACTGCGCCCTTGCGCTGCTCATGTTGATAGTTTCGTTGACTAGCTGTTGATACGTAAATTCGGTTGAAAGGATGCAATCGAATTACTTCCATGATATTGCTCAGTACAAATACTTGTATTAGTTAAGAATAGATTTGACAAAGTTTCCTAAGTTATTTTTATTCTTTTTATTCTTTTTATTCTAAATGATAATATTTGGCCAGACTCATTTTTATAGATAAAAATGTACCATTCCTTTTAGTCTACCATATATAATACATGGGAAGTTATTAGCCATTTAAAAACAGTTCAATGGTAGTGATAAAACTAGGTTTCTTATCTCTAGTATCCAGTTCACAATATTTTTCAGCAAAACGAACTTTAATCCCTTCCTGATCAAAAAATTTCTTCAAATTATCTTTCTCAGACTGCCTCAGATCGAAAGCTAATCCAGATGGGAGATCATAGTTTATATCATCATTATAGATGAAATTACACTCAGTATTTTTTTCATGAGTATTAAAGAAGTTCAAAGTTTCTTCAAAAACCTTTGCATCCAAAACATCTTCTATTTCTGTAGGGGGGTTTACTATTGAATCTGAAGGTTTAATTAGCTTAGTGCAACTATCCAAGTTAATTAGTCTTCTAAACAGAAGTTTTTTAATCGGCTCCTTGATAGTAAAGCAACTATTCTCTACATCGGTATCAACCATGAAAAAAACTTTTCCTTTGATATCACTTTTTATCTCGTCTAAAGCTAACAATAAGTACTCATATAATTTTTTGACGTATGGACACCCTCCCATAGAGAGCACAGTTAGTTCTTCATATTCGGAAAGAAAATGCTCTAGAAAAATTTTATCAGAATACCCTTCGCAGACAACCCATTTTCTTTTAGAATACGTAATCGATGCTACTATTGACTGAACAAGATCATTTATACTCTTAAGTTCAATGTTCTTAGGTGAATTACCGTTTGTTTTTCTTCTTATATCTTTTATGTCTTCTCTAAATCTAGATAACTCGATTAAATGGGAAATTTTCGAATCATCCTGACTAGATATATAGACCGCAGATCCGGATGACACTGCGGGAAAAAATCCATACCAATGTGTAGATATTATTGTTTGGACATAGTTTTTGGATATGTTCTCTAGTTTGCTAAATTGTTCAAAACACGATGATGTATGTAGAGACACTTCAGGCTCATCCATGGCTAGAATAACCGTTTTACTTTTAAGATCTCTGTTTGAATTCAAAATAAATGCTTGAGCTAAATCGATAACAGCTTTCCTTTTTTCACCTGAGCTTAGGTTATATATTGGAGTAATCTTGTTACCTTCCACAAGATTTAGAACTTTCGATTCGAAATATGTTTCTATTATCTTAGAAGTCAAATGACTTAAATTAAATAACGTTTGTCGCTTTGTTGGCTTCTTATATATATATTTATTAAGATTTTTCCCCACTTTTTCTAGGTATTTATCCAATCCACTATTTATATCTTTTATTGCTGTTTCATTTATACAATCTTTAATTATTTCATCCACAGACGTTCCCATGAGAGATTGAATAGTCTTTCCTTCTATTTTTGTGTAATGCTCGTAATCAATCTCAGAAGGTATGTATATATACTCCATTTCATTTTTAATGTATTCAAACAATTCTTTTAACACATCAACCACGTCAATGTCATGAATACTCTTTAAATCATCACTATACTCACGAATATTATCTAAAGCTCCCATTGAGAACTGAGAACCATTATCAATCTTCGTAAACCCACAAGGTACTAGGAAGTAATTCTCGTCAACCTTACTATTAGTCTTTTTTATTTTCTCTATATGCTCAATTATAGGCAAAGCTATATGATGCAACGAAGAGTTGAAATTTTCAGGTTCTACTTGCCATGTTATATCACTAATTGTTTCTAGTTGTTTATATAACTTTCTTGCCTTGCTTACCTTCTCTTTTTTGATTATAAATATTGGGCAAATGCTAGGTTTTGACGTATTTATCCCACTTTTACTAACACTATGATTGTAGTTCCATTCAGTGTGAGGTTTATTGAAAAAAGTATCTAACGCCTCTAGAACAGAGCTTTTTCCAACTCCATTCTCACCTAAAAGTGCACTAAAATTTCTACCATTTGACAATGGAACATAATGCCAACCTTTATAGGTTTTATAGTATCTAATCAATAAACCAAAGATCATATATATCCTGCATTTTAAGTCTGAGATTTGTAAAAGCTCTACAATAAATTGTACTTTTCCCTGAATATTATCGCATTCTCAGTGGCTAATGTGTTACGTACATAGAGAATGTGCAAATCATGTCACATAAAACCTGAAGGTAGTTGAAGAAGATAGTATCCCTTTGCTCGCCCTAGTTTTCGTATACTTGCTACAATTCGTAGATTGTCGAAGTTGCAAAATCATAGGCTCACTACTGAACAAGTTTGAGTAGCCACCTACAAAGTTAAAGTCATGATTAATCGTTTATTTTTTATATCGTATGAACTAGCTCACAACTAAAAGCCGTCATATCGATGCGCTTTCAGCAAGTTGATCAAATATTGGTGAACCAATTGCTATCTAAAGTACCGTATCATCTCTGTTAAATTTGGAAAATGATGGCCAACGCTTGCCCTAACACATTGCGCACACAACAACCCCTTGCCATAGTGTCCCTCTCTGATACCGCAGCAAGCACACATCGTCGAATCTCTGTGCTTTGAAGGCCCATTGATTATTTCACTTTCAGTCGGTTGTACTCTGGCAACTGTTTTCTCTGTAAAATCACTCTGAACAACAGGCCACCGCAACATAGTCACCCAATCTTCCCACCGCTCTAGCAACTTAAGAAAAATTTCCTCTGCGCTTAGCAACTCAGGTTTTCGGTCAGACGAGTAAAGTGCCCGAGCTATCGCGTGAGTATCAACACTCAATACAATGTCTATATCATCTGGTACTAACTCAGAGCCCAAGCCTTTGTCATTTGCAAAAGGTATGTCGAAGACGACCTTCCGTTTACTATTGAGGTCTTGCGTATAAGCATCGAAAACAATGCCGTCCCTAGGCACATCAAATTGCCAACAAACATCGCTGAATGACCACTCATCCAAATCGAATGTTTGTAGGTGTGGTAACTGCTGACGAATAACTAAAGCAATCGCGGTGACGGGCGAGAACTCACACTCACTAGCTGTTGTCGTTTCATTGACACGATGAGCAAAATGCCACTGGTTTACATCTGCCTGTCTCGCAGTAACTGGAGTTGCGCATGATAAGCATCGACAATCACATTTATCACCTCTTTCGGCTTCTTGGATTCCAATGATCTTTCCGGTTTTATTGCTTTTCGCAAAGGGCATCAAAACTGCAAACTCTGACACAAGTGGTTTCCCTACAGTTACTCTGGATATGAATCAGTACTGAATGATATTCACTGACCTGCGCATTATGCAACAGAACTCTATCCAATAATCCCACCAATTACTAACCCTCTGTTGGATAATGAGATTTAGACAAGATTTGTTAGTAAATCCAACCAAGCTTTCTCCGCTTCGAAGCTGTAGTCAGAGATATCAAATGTTGGTTCGTATCGTTGCTCGTACAGCGCCACTAGCTCACTTGTAGATGAAACCTTATCGTAAGGCAGCCCTTCATTCCAAAAGTACGGCATCACAGCTGCTCGTGTTACTGCGACTGATTCAAGCAGCACGTAAGGGTAAACTTCAATACATGATGGCAAGAACAGTATTTTGTGTTTTGCTATCTCATTAGTAATTTGGCTGTTCGGTAGCACTTTTTGAGTCCAGTTATCCGGCAGGTTTAACTCTGCACTCGAAAGAAGCGTTACTGGAATATCAGCTGGTATTAACTCAATGGCTTTGTGCAACTGCTTACGAGGCCAACCAGCACCAACAATGATGATTCCATCTTTGTGTTCTGGCACTGTGTATTCCGAAGGATAGAACGGCAACGGTATCACGTCTGTTTCTATACCCAGCTTGGTTAAGCCAGCCTTAAAACTGTTATGTAAGCTGACGTTTGTGCCTTCGAAGCTAACTTGTTTGTTCAGATAGTCAAAAATATACTCACGCGGATAATCCACTTTATCAGGCGTATGCATAACTCCAAGCACATCACCCATGTGATTAACATTGATGATGTTTTTACCATTTGCAAAGGCAAAGCTATAGGCATCATTTGCAATATAGATGTCACTACCATGCTGATAATTGCGTTCTTCCGTTGTCACTTCCAGTTCATGACCATGCTTTTCAAGGCAAGTTCGCAAGTGATGAATAAATGTATTCACACCACTGGTTTGATTAATAATCGTACTACTGCTCGCTACTGCAACTTTCACCTACGCCTCCTTCTTGTTTTATTTCTCGGTCGATTAACTGGCGTAGCATGTTGCGTTCCGCTGATAAGATACTGTCGTTATCGATCCAGCGACGCTCGAACTCTCGAAGCATTAGCCCATCAGTGGCATACAAATGATACAAACTGGGCGTAATACCGCTCGCTTCATGCAAAAAGCAATGCTGATAGCACTCTAATCCATATGAATCCATCGTATTGTTTGTCACATAGCAATCAGCCTCTAGCGCATTTAGCTCATCAACTTGTTTGTCTAGCAAACTAAAGAATAGAGAAGCTGGCTCACCGACCACATAGATCATATAGTCAGCGTCAGCTCCAAAATCGTCATAACCATAAGACTGTGTATAGTTGATATGGTCGTAAGGCACGTGCATTCTGGAAACCAATAAAACGGTAGTCTCCATATCAACGACCGTTTTAATGACCCGCTGCGCAAGCTGTAAGGATGCGGACGCATCCCCAGCTATCACGATAATTTTTTTATCCGGAACTAACGGTAGTTCCTTTGTTTTTGGTGTAATGAAATGAAACATCCTGTCTCCTTATAGGTAACGTCCCGTGTTATCCTCGAACCAAATCCATGCGTGTTCTCCTGCATTTGGGGCTTCAAAACCTGCAAATGCACGAATCGCACTCCGATTTCCGCTATAGTCGATATCCCGCGTTCCATTACTGTGAACGACTTCAATTTCAATGGAGCGAGGATATGAGCGGCAGTACCCGGTATAGAAACCACCTCCACAACCACCCTGCTGTGTGAAGTCGACTTTGATAGCCCATGCGTAAGTAATGGTGCACCTTGCAATCACGCCTCTCGTTAGCGCTACATTAACCACTTTAGTGTTTGGCGCTGCACCAGGATTAACACCGTGTGTCTGATTCCGACTTCCATACTGATATCGATTACCTGATACCTTTTTAGCGATAGACGCACCTGTATCGATGGTAAATTGATAGGTTTTGATTCGGTGACCACCGCTTGCATCCAGAGCTATCGTGGCTGAAACTTTTCGACATTCGTAAGGGTAGCCACGGCTAGGTATGGTTGGCTTGTCGATATAGCAAGTTGCTTTGATTCGTGGTGCAATGTAACGCTTCGGGTAACGATTTGTATTTTTGTACAACGTGGTACCTTCAAACCTTTCGATTCCTTCCGCTGTGTAGTTATAGGTCGCGATAGACTGATAGTCCGTCCACACACTTTTGGCCGCAGTTCGTCCACCAGCAGAACGCGTTACGCTGTAATTAGATGAAGCAAGATAGCGAGTCCCTTTTCCTTTATCAGCCTCCGTTGGTACAACCGGAGCATTGACATTACTGTTCGTAACAAAGTAAGCCCCTTCAATGATACTACCCATGATCCGCGAGCCATATAGTGTGCCACTACCTACTAAGTTCTTACACTTGATGACACCATCTTTGTTGATGTGCCAACCAGAAGTCGGAATGCCTTTGCTGTCTTCTGCATAGGAGATAGATTCAATTACGTTGCCGATTTTGCCGTTTGTAATCGCACCATCATCAATTAAAGCCGAATTGGCTTTAATCAAACGCGCTTCAAGTTTGTCAGCCTTGATACTACCCGCTGCTATTTTACTTCCGCTTAAGTTGTCGATAAGCGCTTCTTGGACAACCAGTTTACCGCTTTTGACCGCAAACGCCGCGACATCACTCTTTCCATCGTAAATCAGAAACTTGTCAGCTTGCACACTGAACGCTGATGTTGAGCCGTCATTCGATAGACCAAAACCAGCCACCTTTTTGTTCGATGTCAGCCTAAGCGTATACATCGATTCAACCTTGCCATCAATGGAAGCTGCTGTTCTGATAGCTTGCTCAGCTTTTGAAGTCGCGGTATTCGCTGTTGCCTGTGCTGTGCCTGCCTTGCTACGTGCTGTTTTAGCTGTGGCCTCCACAGTCGTGATCTTACTTGCGTTTGCTCCTGCTTTTGAATTAATAAGATTAACTGCTTCGTTAAACTTGCTGTTTGTATGTGTAACGGCCTCTTCCGCTTTGTTGTAAGCGTTCGCGCCCACATTTGCCATCAATGCCGAAAGTGGCGGTTCATTACCATTCACTTCATCAACACGAGGCATCCAAAAGTATTGCTTTGTTGATGGTGTTTTAGAGTAGTAATGATAAGCCCTCAATAATTGGTCACCGTAACCCGCACGAATTCGAAACTCACTTCCATCCAATATTTTGCGACCCGTTTCAGGATCATAGACACCAGCAATGCCACTCTCAGCGGTAGCCGCATCATGGTGAAGGACACCAACAATCAAGAACCATTTGTTTTGCTCTGGTAGGTCACCAGTCCAAAAGTATGGGTTGCTGTTATTTGAACCACTTAAATCTTGAGTGTGGTTTCCCTGACAACCAAGATAGGTTGTACCGCTGCTAGCTGTTGTTTTCGCGTAAATGCTGAAACGGTACGTTTTCTTGCTATCACACTTAAACCGAGCTGTTGAGATACCTCCATCGGCATCACTTGTCGAAGATGAGTTGGTATTCATTTCCCATATCGTTGACCGAGTACCAAATGGATCAGAATCAACGATAAATCGATTTTCGTTCGAGTGACCATTTTGACCCCAGCCACAGTCACTGGGATGCTTACCGACTTTCCAATTAGCAAAGTATTTCTCAAGCAAATTCCCCCGCTTTTCTAGCTCCTTAATAGCCGCATTACGAGCTTCGTTTGCCTTGTTTTGCGCATCCGCTTTTGCGGCTGTTATCGCATCAGCTTTCGCTTGATTTGCCCTACTCTGGCTATCACTTTTCAGTGATGTTTCCATACTGGTCACGCGGCTAGCCATTGCTGAGTTTTTGCTATTAATCAAGTTAACGGCTTCGTTATATTTACTGTTCGTGTAGTTTTTAGCTTCGGTTGTCTTGGAGTTTGTGTGAGCTTTCGCATCAGCCAATGCTTTGTCCGCTTTCGACTTAGCAACAGAATCAGCATGTAATTTCGCGCGCTGCTCTGCATTATTGGCTTTTGTTAAGCTGTCAGAAGTTACCGATGCCTCCATCTGAGTCACACGTCGCGCCATTGCTGTATCGTTATCAGTAAGCGTCTTTTTGACTTCATTGATTTTTGCAGTCACTTCTTGGCGAACAGGTTCACAAATTTCATCAGGGGACAAGTTCTCAACCTTTGACAAACCCGCGTATTCTTTCTTACCCACCAACCGAGCATTGATTTCTTCGGTTGTCCAAGCTTGCGTTCTTGGAGCGTCAACAAACTGCTCGTAAGTTGCATGTGATTGAGCTGAACGGTAAAGCAGCTCGCCAGTGTTTGTACCCACATGAATTGGACAATTTACTTCTTGATAAACATGATAAACAGCACCACCGCCACGCAACCAAATACAAAAATACATCTGATAAACTGCGTTGTTAGCACCAGCAAACAGTGTTGTGTATTGCTGTTGGATTTTGTTGATGTTCCAGTTGTAAGTTTGGCCACCCCATCCACCGAAGTTAGCGGTCAAATCAAGTAACAAAGCCCCTTTGTGCGTCTTGGTATGCCAATCATTAGGCCCGTATTCACTGTAGTTGCGCGACACAACAATACGACGAGCTAAGTTTTGATTACCTCCCTTAAAATACACAGGGTAATACTTGTCACTATCACCGCCTACGGTTATGGTTTGCTTGTTCGCAAAGCCAGAAGTCTTCACGTTGTTTGTAACTGATTCAAGGTTACTGATTTTGGCCGCTGTCGCTGAGTCCTTGCTGTTTACTAAGCTAACCGCTTCATCGAATTTAGCTGATGTGTATTGACGCTCCTCATAGGCTTTTGTATCGGAGTAACTTTTCGCTGCTTTGATAGCATCAGCTTCTGCTTTGTCTGCTTTCTTCTGCGCTTCGTTGATAGCTGCTTGTTTGGCCGCGTTTGATTTGTTAGTTGTATCTGCCTTGGCTAGAAGTAGTACTTCATCTGCTTTACGTTTAGCCTCATCTGCTGCCTCTTTTCTCGCTTTAGCAATCGCAGCATCTGATGACGCCTTGTTCGAGCTAACTTTAGTTTCGAGCTTAGTCACTCGACTCGCTTGAGCAGATTCATTCTCACTGACGGTCTGCTCTACAGTGCTAATTCGAGCATGAGTTTCATCACGCTCGGTTACGTCTTCAAAATTGACCCAAGAAACGCGAGCTTCGCCCTTGCCACCACTGTAGTTCGCAATAAACATGATCTTGATAAAGCAAGTGTCAGGACGAAAGGCATTTCTGCTGTAGCCATTAATGCCCGTAATTTGTCCAGAGAATGTTGTCCATTCTTCAGGAGTATTACCGCCACCTTTACCACAATAAGTGTATGTACCTGTATAGGGTTTAGTATCAGCACCGCGCGGAGACGTTGAGATTTCTTTTTTGTCTTTATCGTAACATTTGACGCCTAAGTAAGAGCTTTTGGAACCATTAACGATTTGCTGCTTGATACGAAAGCTTAGCTCGTAGACTCGATTAGGATTAACTGGAATGAAGAAGTCATTGGTAGGCCATTGACTGGAAGTCAATTTCATACAATCGCCTTCGTCTGGATCAGTTACGTGTACAATTGTTGAACCTTGCGTCCAATTACGTAACCCATCTTTAAAATCCCAGTTGGCATCTTTCTTATTTAGCGCTGCGAGTGAATAGCTTGTCGCGGAATCCAATGTCGATATACGTTTTGCCAGTACTTGCTCTTTATCCGCCAGAGAAATTTTAGTTTCACTAATATCTGCTGATGCTTTGTCGGCTCTCGCTTTCACTTTGCTGATTTGTGCAGATAAAGCACTGTCTGCGCTTGTTCGGGCTGTGCGCTCTTTGGTTAGCTCCGCACTAGTAAATGCCTTAGAACCCGATAGAGCGGCGTCTGCAGCGTTATTCGCATGGGTTTTGGTTTCTGCTTTAACTTGCTCGATTGCTGTAGTCGTCGCTGACTGGTTATCCGCTACAGTCTTTTGCAATGAACTGATATTGCTGGCATTTTGATTGGCTTTCGCTTGAACTGTATTTACCTTACTGGCTAACGCCTTATCTGCATCTTTGGAGGATTTCTCAACAGTATCAATAGCAGAGTAAACAGGCGTAAGATCTGTCTCTTTCTCATCAATCGCTTTTTGTAGCTGTCTCTTGGCTGCATTCAGTTCACTACGTGCGGTTTGCAGTGCCTCGACTGCCTTAGTGTCTGCTCTCACGCTTGCTGCGTCAGCCTTTGCTTCTACTTCCGCTGCCTTTTCATCGGCATATTCACGTAGCGATTGTTTACTGCCCTGTAGCTCTGAGTTAACGCTATTAAGGTCTGATTGATCCGCTTTGCCATTAATCACATCAAGTAGGTCTTTGCTTAACGAATCACTGCTAATCTCTTTCAACACGGATTGTGCTGATTGGGTTGATACCTGATACGCTGGTGTATAAACCAAGTTGTCACGACCAAAACAGTCATATGATGCCAAACGGATGAAGTAAGTATCATCGTCATCGATAACAGCGGTGTAAAAGTTCGCGTTAGTTAAGTCTTTCAGTAACGTTGCTGATGATGGCCTGAAATCGCGTTGTTTGCTGATATGGATTTCAGTACCCACATAATCAATATCCGCTGACTTATCAAAGCTAATATGCAAGCTTGCTGGAGCTGCTTCAATCGTTACACCATTAGGTACTTGGTTCTGCCTGTTTGTCGCTGTTGCTAACGCTGCGGTATGCGACTTAGCACCAGCTTTACCTTGTATCCTTACTTCAACGCTTACCGTGCGAGACAAGCCATCTGTGACGTTTTTATCAAAGGTATAAGTGTAGGATGTGTCTTTGACTAATTCCGTGCGAACCGTTGAGCCATTTACTTTTACAACGACTTCATAAGCTCTAAAGAACGCTTCTACTTTCTTATTACCAATAGCAAGTGCTGAGTCGATAGTGTGTAACTCGACACCAGACATATCATCCCAACTGAATATAAAATCACGTTCCGATGAATCGACTTTCAGTCCGGTTACTGTTGGGAAAATAGTATCATCACGTAAATCAATATCACGCACGAATGTACTTTCAGAGCTGATACCAAATAAGTCAGCCGCTACGACTTCGAAATCATAGTTGTTGCTGTTGAGTCCGGTAACCACACACTGCTTTTGGGTCACGGTATCGTAGTAAGTGAACCCTTCGTCTGGTTGTTCACTGAGTTTATAAAATACGTGGAACTGGCGTGCTCTTGCGTCTTTGTGCTCCCAAGTCAGTAAACCAGTGAAACTGTCACCAGCTTCAACAAACTGAAACTTCAGGTCCGTTGCTGGTTTCAGTGTGCGGTCAAATGGACGAATACTACGGCTGATACCCTGCCAGTTTTCAGAATAGATATTACTGCTATATTCAACGGCTTTGATGTTAACTGTACCAGCCAAGTTACCGTTATGATTTCGCTTGATCTCGATGATACGGAACTTACGGTTGTTTATGCGCTGCTCCGGTAGATCAACGGTGATCACGTCAAATACAGAGCATAAGAACCCATCAATGTTTCCGGTGAACTCAATAACATCACTGTACTTGGACTTCATTACTTCTTTTGAGGACAGTAAATCCAGTGCTGCCTTTGTTTTGGTAAACGGCAGCTCTAAGCGTTGCGTGATCACTTTACCGTCAGCAACGATACTCGGATCATCATCACGCGGTGGATAGCATACGGTGTCTTGGTTGTAGGATTTGCTTGGGTCAAACCATGTCGTCTCAAGCTTGTTGAAATACTTCTCTATTGCTTGATATTGGATCTTGGTTTTACCCACTACGTTGTCTGCATTAAACGTGAATGTGCTTGCTGCTGGCTGGTCAGTTACACAGAAAATGGTGCCATTGAAGTCAATCAGGAAACCGCAAAAAGCAGATAACAAAGCATCCAAGTTTTTCTTATAGGACTGCTTCTGATTGACCACACCATCACAATACAAATTATGGGCATCGCACCAGTTAGCAGCTTGAACAAACGACTGCTCGTCAATATCAAGCGGGTCAATACCACAGCCGTAACGAGGATTAGTCAGGTAGTCATATACCACCAGCGCGGGATTACGTCCAAAAGGTTTTGTGTGCTGAAAGCCAACAGGTTGTGATTCATAACGCAGATCTTTAATCAGCTTACCTTTAACTTTTGCTGATATTTTGAAACCATCATTCTTGATGCGACCTTTCCACGGATCTAACTTCACTTTTAAGCAGATAGCCGCTCGTCCATAAAGCTTATCGGTGTCCGTCCAGCGACCATCGCTATTCGCTTTAGCCATAGAGAAGAAAAACGGACTGGTTTCAGAGCCGGTACTGATTTGAAGCTGTACGTGCTGACGGAAATGATGACTGATATCACCTGCACCTATAGTGCCATTTTTGTAGTCTTTCTCTGTGGCAAACAGTGGAAGATCATCAATATAGATCTGGTTGATCGCATGGATTTCCCCTTCACCTAATGTGTAGATGAAGGTCGCGGTGTCGTTACCATCACTAGTAGACACAATTTCTTTGAAAATACGGTGTGCGCCTACACCACCCGTTTCACCATATATGACAGGTATCTCTGTCTGTGAGCCTGATGAGTTTAGTTTTGTTGCGTAGTCGGATGTTGCTAGCGATGGTGCCATTGAAGCCGCAATGACAGCACCGGCAACCATGGCTATCGCAAATGGAATAGCTTGAGGCATTCTTGACTCCTTTATTATTATTTTTGGTGGAGTTGTTTTGTTTGTTCTGTTGTTTATTTAACCCGATATACTTTGTGCACTTGTGCTTTTATCTCGTCATAGTCAACGTGACCGAGTTCGATTTTGTTCGTGATGTGGCTTGCCATTAGTACCTGCTGGCCTAAATGGATAACGCAACTGCTGAAGTGCTTTTCTTTGATAACGATGATGTCACCAACTGTCGCACGCTCTAGTGGTATTTGCTCCAAGCAATCAAGTTCACCAAAAGCATCCAAGATATTACTGTAGCCCGTCTCTTTTTTAGCAACGCGAGCACCACCAGCGTAGGTTTTATAGCGATTGTATAAACGGTCATACCAATCAATATCTGCCAAGTGTTTAAGAACCTTCAAAGCCACCATGTTGCAATCGGTTTGACCTATGACGAATGGCTGGTGGACAAGTTCATCAATCAGTTCGATAAGAGTGACTTCGTGTTGTAAACCGCTCATTAGTTTTTCACCTTCCATTCTTCATCCTCATCAACTGTTGCATGAGTAAATGCGGTATCACCGGGCCATATGCTTTGTTGTACGGCATCAGCTGGTTTAGTACCGGGGATTTGGTCTAGCATTTCGAAGAAGTTCGTCGTTTCGAACTCGATTTCATATTGGCCTGATTTTGGATCAAAACTCACACTAGGCACTTTGATAAAGCCTCTATGCTCAATAAACATCGCAAGACACTTATTATTTTTGTCCACCATTGCAATGCTGACCGTGATACGTGCTCGTGTGGTCTTTTTGGCTTGGATTAGCTGAATAAAGGTGTCATCGATAGCCGATAAACGAACGCGACCACCGCTGCTGTTAATTTGGTTGGTTTGCTTGTGCGCATCCACATTCTGTAAGTCCGGCGTTGCTCTGTACGTCTTAGTGTCATGCGTGATGTCCAGTGCGTTATCAGTCAGGCGCAAAGGTGGCATATCATCGAAATACACGTCTATGCAAGTAGCAGGAATACCGCCGCCGTATCTCAATGCTTCCTGCTCGGTTACTTCTAAAAGAGAGCCAACTTCAATATTCTTGGCTATTGCTACATTAGTTTTTACATACGGAGCATTACGATAGCTCTGCATGTTCATGTAGTTCTTATCTTTTCCTTTTTTGCTTTTTGAACCCATTACAACGCCTCCTTCCATTTCAGCGTCACTCTCATTACTTGTGTGCTGCCTTTCTCAGCTGTAACCGTGAAGTTATTTTGCTCAAGGCGTACCACCAGCCCAAAGCCACTGAAGAGTGCTTTCTCTCGCGCTCTGTGCGTTTTTCTCAGGCTTGGAGAGATAGCAACCGACTGATTACTGGTTGCGTCTTCTAACGCCCTGTAGAGCTTGTTGTCGTTGCTTAAACGGAAGTAATCACCTGCTGATATCTGACCGCTGTAACCATCAAAGCTGATCCTGCTTACCCCTGCTGGATAATCAGCGCTAAGTGCTGGCACACCGGATATGTGTTCTAAGCTGTTGTTGATATCAGGGATGAACAGTTCAAAGGTTTCTTGCTGCCCGTTAAGTGATTCGAGAAAAGCTTCTAGCTTGCGCTTTGCTGTTTTGTTCCTGGCGAACAGTGTGATTTTGCCGCTGTAGTATTGGATGTTGCGATATAACGCATCGACTTTTTCATTGTGGGATGTTGTGACGATATTAGGTTTGTTGGATTTCAGCTCGTAGTCACTGATAGTAATACCGTCACCAATCGGTAACTGTTTCATTGTATGCCCTTTATGATTATTGTTATGGACGTACAGGTATTTATAAAAAGGAAAAGGGAGCGAACGCTCCCTAATGATCTGGTGGATTAATTGAGACTATAATACGCTAGGTTCTTTGACCATTTCGAAAGTAGAGCTTTGCGTTCAGTAAGTCACTAATTCATTAAAACTGAACACTCAAACATAAACTAAACTTACTTAAATTCAGACACTAACTTATGCCCATTTTTATCTATTTCTAGCTGTCTAAATGAAACTAGACCTTGAGTTAGCTGCTCTATACTTATATCGTGCTGCTCCTTATCATCATCATATCCTTTTGTTGACTTGGAAATGGCAAATATAATCTGCTTATCTGTAACTTTCTCAGCATTAAGGAGTAAATTTCTAATAGAGTTAAAACTCATTGCATGTTGGCCAGGCTCATCAAAAATTAAAACTCCCGGATGGACGGTCGAGAATTTTAGCAGAGATAAGTAGTAAGACCATTCTGAACGAATAAAGTCACTTGCTGAAGAAGCGAGTCTAATTGGTTGATGACTGTTTGCCGAAGCATTAAAAACACTTGGAAAAACTTTATACGGATTTTCCGTCCTTATATTCACACTTCCTATACGGTTGCTATTGTAATGAAATTCTTTCAAATGCTTCCTGAAAACTTGTTGAAACTCCAGAATTTTAGCATTGTCTTTATCTGAAGAATTTCTCAAATCTTTTAATTCGACATCTATGTCGATAACTCTTTTGTTTATTCTAGTAAGATCAACTTTGAACTTTTCAAACTCTTCATATAACTTAGATAGTTTTTCAAGAAAATCACTATTCCTAATTTCCGCCTTAATGAGAGAACGATAAGATTCACCATCAACTCCGGAGTTAATGTCTCTATCAATATCAGAGATTTCATCTCTAATGCTATTGATTAATTCATCATAGTATCTACAGTTTTTCGAATAATCTTCTTCAAAACTAGAAAAACTCTCTAAATAGTTTTTAACCATAGATATCTTCGAACTCAGAAAGTTAATACTATTATCATAATCTTGTGATGTAATTTCTTTACCATGTTCATCGAGCACGATTGAACTATCACATAAAGGACAGTGTTCCTTTTCTACCAACTCACTAAAAATCCCATCTACTTTACTTGCTCCAATTAAGCTTTCGCGTTCTGTAACAAGCCGATTTAGATGTATAGTATAACTATCCCTTTTCATTTTCTCTGCTATATATGATCTTTCTAGGTTCGATCTAACTCTATTAAGTTTAATCAGATTCAATTTTAGTGTTCTACGTCGTTCACTAGTTATAGACAAATCTTTCCTTTTTTCAGAAGCTCTATTGCCTATTCTCAAATTATTAAGTCGCTTATTAACATTCTTAATTACTGTTGATATAGGCTCCCACTCAGAATCTGCTTTAACTTTAAGGTTAATACTACTAAAGTATCCTTCTTTGGCCTTTTCAAATCTTCGGCTTATACCATCAGGCTTATAAATAATACTATATTCAAATCTCTCAAAGCTTTTAACTGTGCGATTCCACTCCTCTACTAGCTCAGATCTTTCTATCTTTAACTTATCTTTTTCAATATCATTCTCTAGACACTCTAGAGATAGCATATACTCGATGAGCTTGCGCTTGGAGTCTTTTATATTAAAGGATGGCATTTGAGCCATGAAATCAGACCAGCCTTTAGTTTGTTCTATGAAGCAACTGGAAAATAGATTCTGTAAATATAACGTGTACTTCTTTCCACTCCCCTCTGTAGGCAAGTCAATTCCGATAAAACTCTGCAACCAACGATAAAACCCATGTTTATCATTATGATCGTTTGTGTTGTGTATATAATATGGCTTCCTTTCTCCGTTAGCTTCGACTATGATTCTATTTTTTTCTTCTGAGTCTGGAGAAACTGCTATGCGTTCTAGGAGCACGGTATTTCCTAAGTGGTTTGTAATACCTAAACTGATAATTGATTGAGTTACAGAGTACGTTTGATCTTTATGTAAGAACTCACTAGTTAAACACTTATCTAATAAGCTTTTCTTACTAGTGCTCATACCTAGGAGTTGTTCCATGCCTAGATTGTAGTATATACATGATAGAATGCTGGATTTACCTGAAGAGTTTTGTCCTGTAATAATATTTAGACCACTAGAAAAATCAAATCTAAATCCAAACTTCTTATCACTACCAACAACCCTAATGTCAGAAGAGACAAAATTAATTTTTATCATTTATATATTACCTTAGATTTTTCAAATTCATTTGTTTTTACTGACTTGCAGAGGTTCTTGACTCGATCAATTAGAGAAGTTAGTTCTTCTATTTTCTCAATTTGAGAAAGTGTTAAATCACCTTTTTCAGTTAGAGAGTACCTAACTTTATTACCAGAATGAGATTGCTCGACAATATCATTCTGCACTAATATAATAAGTAATTTTTTCAATTCCTTATCAATATTCCAAGGTGGTATCATGAACTTTGGTAAACCTTTAAACTCTTGATCGCATAGTAGCAGGTCAAACATAAAATGAAGCTTATCTAGATAGATATACCTTTTAACTTGACTTTCTCTATTAGTCTTGGTGTAACCTATTAGCAAAATAATAGATGTAATTCGATAGCTATCTAGTGACCTTGGATTAATAAAAGTCCTAAATGATTTTTTCTCTATAGAAATAGTCATTATTTTTCTTCAAACCTCAAATTACAAACTGCCATCCAAGTCGCAATATCATATTGAGCTAATCTCATTCGTTGTGATTTCTTTAAACCAAATTTACCTAGATCTTCTGTGATTGAATCAAAATGGTCATTATAAGTTTTATCATAATATTCGTAAGCTTCCTGTGCATTGCTTACATATTTAACTTGAGTATGACTTGCTGCTGCATCAGTAACTTCTTCATAATCTAAGAATAATTGTGATTCCTTCTCAATTGTAGTCTTAATCAACTCATCTCCTACCATTATTTTTTTCAATTCTTTCTCTAGCTCTTTATGGTAGTCATCTCCATAGATTACCTTTAGCTTTTTCTCTAGGTTGTGATAATAACCATCATTTTCAGGTTCATTTTTCCATTTTTCAACCCACTGCTCTAGCATCAATTTATCTATTCTCGCGCCACTAAATTTTATAAGAGAAGAATTCCCATCAAAATCTAATTTTTCAACAACCTCTAAGGATTCAATATATTTTTTTAGTGGAGCAAGTCCTCTAATGTCAACTAAATCACCTGTTCCTTGATTTGGAATTTTTTCTATTATACCGTGGAAGACTAACTGGTTGTCATTAGTAAGCAAAATTGCTGGGCTGCCAGATATACCTCCCATAGCGGAAGCACCAAATTCGTCTACTTGGAAGTTATTAAAGCTATTTGTAGGAACTTTGTATCTCACAGAACTCTCAAATAATTTTTCACTACATGTTATTGGATCGATAAAAACACGCTCATCTAGATCTGTAGCTTTTATATAAGCAAGTGTTATTAGCTGTGGGTTTACTATTTGCTCAGATATTGTCACTAGGTTTAAGTGACTAATAACACTGTGAACTTTATATAATGCCAAATCATATTCTTTAGCAAAATTTAAGTCAGAAACGAGAGAAATATCAGAAAGTCGTTCTTTGTTTACATTATAGATCTCTAAGTCAATGCCCTCATCATACTCATACTCTCGACCAAAAACGACATGTCCTGCAGTCACACAATATATATTGCTATCTACTTCAAATAGAAAGCCACAACCTTTATGTATATTTTGTGCCTCTAACACTACAAAATTATGTTTTATTTTTTCTTTTAGCTCTATCATTATAGACTCAGCAAGTTAGTATGAATTAAGTTTACTTTTATTTTTTCAGGAATGTTTTTCAGCCTAATCCTGTCTTTGACCTTTTTGTAGTTGAAGTACAAGTTACACTCACCGAAGCCGTGTGCTTCACAGGATTTAATAAGTCTAACTAAACTCTCTGCATGAGGATGTCCATAACTCCTAGGACCATTAGTCGAAACAATAAAATTATTACATTCAATCTTCTCTAGCATCTTCAAGCTAGTATTGTTCTTACTTCCATGGTGTGAAACTTTCACAAGGTCAAACTTCGTTTTCTTTTTAAGCTTTGTCTCAATTGAATTCGAATCAGAGTCAGATAGAAAGAGTACACGTTTTTCTTGGTGTTCGAGAATAAATGATGTTGAAGCAATATTAACAATATCTGATTGAACGTGTGGCTTAGGCTCTTTAAACATTGCTAAATAATCAACTTCAATCAAATCGCTTGAAACTAACCCACTATCCTTATCTGATTTCAACCATTCTTTATACAAACTGGTTCTATCTTCAATACTAGGTGTCAATATTTTTAGCTCGATTGAACCCAACTTTATGACATCGTCTTCCGATGCTTGCCTTACACAATAGCCTTTATCATCCAATAATGTTTTGAGTGTATTTCCATCATCAAATGAGACTAAACCCGACTTATCTTCTTTCACGGGAACTAGCGAAGGATGGTTGATGTAGATTGGCACATGCTTAGGGATGAGGGATGAATGATGTTGAAACATCTTTACAATGCCACCAACATGATCATTATCTACATGAGATACAATGATAGCCTTCAACTCCTGACCAACATTGTTTTGAAGTTTGCGTCTAATAGATTTCGCAACACCTCTAGTACCTCCATCAATGATTATTCTGCTGTCTCCACAGTCAACTATGAACGCGTCACCTGTCTGGGCCTCAAGAAGATGAACCTGCAAACTAACCTCTACTCACTAACTTATGCAATGCATCACTATTCATCGTGTCACTTTAACATATTGAAGACCACATGGTGTTTAGTATCGCATGATCTGGGTCATTATTTTCGTTCTAATAACTGTCTACTTCTATGTTTTTAGGCGCTTTTTGTTGCTGATGTTGAGTTTTGCTTTGCTTGTTTAGTTGCGTGCTCAAGTCCATTACCCAAAGTTTTATATCGTGGACAAACTACACAGATTAAAAGTAACCGGATGCAGACGCTTGGCGCATGTTGTAGGCCAGATCTTCGCGGTGTAGTGCTAGTTGCTCTTTGAACCAGTTCTCATCTGTCACGTTGCCGTTTACTGTTACACCTGCGTCTACAGTAACGCTTGCTGTTTGCTGTTGTGAATTACGGTTGTTGTCGTACAGGTATCGTTTTAAATCTGCGTTAGTGCGCTTATCAACGACGCGTTCTCCTGTTTCTAAGTTCCATGTACCCGTATTTGGCACATAATCGATACCATCGTGAGCCTGACCACTCCATTGCATCTGACGGATAGCGTTTACCTGCAAAAAACCTTGAGCACCAACCATTGCAGCAAATACGGGCCCCATCGGCATCCCCCACTCCATTGCAGCAGCCATTCCTTTATAAGTTGACATCAACGCATCGGCTATCTTCATCGACTTGTTCAACTGGAATAGTTTCTTGTTCTGCTTGGCACCTTCCGCTAATAGCTGATTACCACTCGCTTTCATGATATCCAGCTTTTGATCTTCACTATCTGCTGCGGCGGCAATGTCAGCATTGGTATAACCCTTGGTCATTGACTCTTGCTGCGCGTAAGCATTGGCTTTTGTTTCCGTTAAACGATTGAACATATCGAAGAAACCATTACCCGCGAACTGCTCAGCTTCTTGCTGCTCTTGTTGTTTAGTAAGTAGTTCTTCTAATGCCGCAGCTTTTTCCTGCTGTAAGTGTCTGTATAGCTCTGACTCCTTGCTGTAAGCCGCTTCTAAGTTCGCTAAACGCTGATCGTAGTAAGCTGTCAACTTTGTTAGCTCAGCTTGGTCTTCAAGCTCCTGTTCATCACTGATATCAAGTCCGAACTGTCGTCTGACACCCAGTAACTGATTGTGAAATACTCGCTCTTTATCCAGTACTGCTTGGCGCTTATTGTCTGTATCTACGTCAATACCTGCTAAAGCGGTTTCGCGCTCTGCATTGATATGAGCGATGGCTTGTTGAACCGCTTGGACTTGTTGGTCAGTTGCACTCGCTAACAGGTTGTTATTTGCGTCATAGACACGTGAGCGCTCAATAGCGATATCACGATCAGCACCAGCGTTAATCAATACACGCTGCTCCGCAGCTCGTTGCTCGATATTGGCTTCGGTGGTTTTGCTGTCTTGCTGTATTTGGATAAAGCGCTGCTGCGCCGCTTTATAAGCGTCTAAGCCAAGCTCTAACCCCTTAAAACCAAAGTCCTGTGTGCTTGCCCTAAAACCATTGTTTGCGCGACTACGTGTGGCTCTGACGCTCTCTGCACGTTGCTCTTGCGCTTGTTGTTCCGGTGTTTTTGATACTTCGGTTACGTTATTGCTGTCAGCAATCGCATCACGCTGAGTCAGGAAAAACTCTTGAATGGATTGTGTTGCGCTAGCTGTATCGTTTAGCTCACTAGCGACCCTGTTCGCTTTATCAACGGCTTCGTTGTACTTGTCCAAAACGGCTGATGAAATGTTATCGCCATTAGCCAATATTCCGTTGATACCCTCATTGACGGCAAGCTGTTGAAGCATTGACTTGTATGTTTGAACATTGGCTTTTTGGTGGTCATAACTGCGCGCCGCTTCACGATCCGTAATGGTGCCGAACAAGTTACGGCCACTATCCATTTGGTCTAACTTAGCTTGCTCTTCATCACGTAAGCGTTCATATCGGCGTGCGTTGTTGTAAGAGCGACCTCGGTTATCAATATAGCTTTGCTGACTATCAGTCAGTAATGTTTGAGCACGTGAAGTCAGCTGATGTTTACCACCAAATGTTGGCAAATCGCGTAGCTTGTTTAAGAAATCCGTTACTGAGTCAAATGCTGAGCTAATTGAGTTAATGACTGTATCCACGCCGCGAAACATCGCGACGGTTGTGTCAATGACATCCAGTGTGAAGTTGTTAACGAAGCGCTTGAAACCCATTGCTTCGTTACCGTCACCAAACTGCGAAATATACGCGCGGAATCGTGCGATAGCTGAGTCAAACGCATTCAGAATAATTGGAGCTAAATTCGCACCGACACCAGTAAAAAAGTTTCGCATGGTGTACTGGATACGAGTAAAAACAGACTGGATTTGCTTTATCTGGTCAACACCGTCAATGCTTGCTCCGAATGCCTGCGCTTCTTCGCGCATACTCTGAAAGTATTCAGCGCCTCTGTGCAGTAACGGCGTCATTTCTGTCATAGCACCGTTAACTTCATCAGCCCAATACAGCGCGGTGTTGTAATCCATTTTTGATAGTTCTTCACTAAAGCGGAGCAATTGCTCTGTTGGTGATAAGTTCTGCCATTCAGTAGCTTCTTGGTTGATAGCAGTAAAGAACGGTAACAGTGCGCCTGAGCCTGCATATGCTGCGTCTTCGATCTTTGCAGTTAGATCTTTCATACCGTCTGCTAACTGCTCGTTAGAAATACCAAATTGCGCAGCGGCGTATTGAAGTTCATTAAGCTCTGCGTAGCCAATACCAAGCATGTTCGCCCAGCGACGCATTTCTAGGCTTTGCTTACTGAAAGCCACGGTTAAAGCAGTAAAGCCAGCAACAGCGCCCGTTACAGATAAGGCAAATGTGCGTAAGCCATTCTTTGCACGCTTAAAGGCACTTACAAATGGCCCACTGATATAACGCGCTAAGCTTTTAAATGGTCGGATTGAGTTGCTGACTATGTTTTTGATCTGCCTGATAGCGAGTTTGAATGGCGCGGTTGCACGTTTAAAGCCATGAAACGGACGCCACAAAGCATCAGTCATGTTCTTTTCAAAACGCTTAGATGCTTGTTCAAGTCTGCCTAAACTACGGTTAATCGCGTTACTTGAGGTGGCGGCTTGTCGTTGTGCTCTATCAAGTGCCTCAGTGAACTTGGCCGATCTCGCTTCAAGATCAACCGTCACTTTAGCGGCTCTTATTTTTGCCATAAGTACCCCTTTTATTATTTTTGTTATTCGGGTTTGGGTATAAAAAAGCCCCGCATTAGCGAGGCTGGTGTTAAGTGATTGCGCTCATCAAAGCGTCTATTGCTTTCTGCTCTTCTTCGTTCTCTTTGGCTTCGAGTTCAGTTTCAGTTAGGTAATCATCCGGTATGGTTTGATCTGCCCACGGCACAAAATCAGTAACCTTGAACGGCTCTGTTTTCTTACTTGTTCCGTTGACGTTGGCGATGAGTGCCATGAGCTGACCGAAGTAGTAAGCTTGTGCTCTTGCACCTGCTGGCTCTTTTTGGATGTAGGCTTGATATAACTTGAAGTCTGAGTAAGAAAAGTCTCTTACTTGTTCGAGGGTGTACCCAAAGCGGTCACATATCTGGAGCTGTGCCAGTAGTTCCTTATTTCTGAACAGCTCCTTTACTGGTTTGGGTTCAGCTCTTCCTCATCAATATTTGGAATGTCTGGGTTGATCTCAGCGTTATAGCTGGCAACGAACTTATCAATGGTGTCGTGTTTCGCGCCTTGTGTAAGCAGCATGATAATGGCGGTACTTATACCGACTATCGTATCTGGCAGTGCCTTGGCTTCTGCTTCCGTCGCTGCGGGCTTTCCCTCTGCATCAAATGCACAAAGAGTGAAGGCTAAGATCTGGCTTTTGGTTTCGTCTTTCTGCTTTTGTACTTTGCTGCGCTGCTCTACAGTCAACGGCGCTAAGTAAATCTTTTCATCAAATTCTTCAAAATAAAGTTCGTATAAGTTCTTTGTAAGCTTCTGCTGAATACGTGCTGCTAGGCTCATCGGGTTGTCCTTTATAATTATTGTTGTGGAGGCGAAGAAGTTGGCTTTTGAGGTGATCGCCAGCCAAAGAAAGAAATGGCTTATGCTTTAACTAGCGTAGGCTTGCCAGACACTTCAAAGCTGATAGTAGTGTGCATGAAGCCCGATTCTTCAACGGGTAAGCCTACGTTAGTAATCACCGTGTTAAACAGGAATGTTTTCCCTGCGATAACGGCTTTCAGTGTCTGTTGATTGTCACCGTCCATCGCTGTATAGAAGGTTTCAAACAGCGTGTCGCCATCGGGAATACGGACACTGATCTCAAGTGCGTCTACTGATGTGTTACCAGCGGCTTTTACCTGATCGCCTGTTTCCAGATCGATTTCAGAAATAGATTCACGTGATACAGTGACACCACTGAAACTGTTTACGCCTTCGAACTTGGTAGTGACTTCGTCAGCAGCTTTGCCCCAGCCAGTTAAGTCGTAATGCACGACTGTGCCTTTAGAAAGTTTAAAAGCCATAGGTTGTTACCTCTTTTATTATTATTGTTATTAGAGTTGTTCAGCCAATCATATATTCGACTTGAATATCTATGGCTATTTGATTTGCATTTAGACTGAATAAGTCAACGACATTGACGACATAACTTTGCAGTGTGTATTCCTGTTTATTTATGGTTTCTACTGCATTGCACTCATCAAAAACATCTTCCACCTGCTGTTGTAATAACTTTGCTTGTTTATACGAATCTGCAAACACATTAACTTGAAACGTCAATGTATAATGCTTACTTTTATCTAAGTGCTTATGCTTATTTTTATTTATTACTGTATAAACGAGAGCGGGCTTAATCGCTTTTTCAGGTAACTTTATAGGGTAATTGTTTGTCGTTATGTCATTGAGCTTATTAGCAAGTAATATCTCAATCATTCAAGTGCCTTTTTCGCTTTGCGCTCCTTTGCTTTGATCTTTGATCTAGCCGTCCTGTTTCTGTTTTGTCCGATGTTATTCGCTTCATTAATGATGCCTGTCGTAAAGGTATCAACGACATTATCTTGATGTTTATTCATTGCAGGTCGCATGAATGGATTAGCGGCTGTTGGCTTAACCGTGACACTAAATGGGCTGGTGGGAATGCCATAAGCGTTAGTTTTCACCGTTGTAAACTCATGCCTGCCGAACTCAACCAGAGCGGCATATCGCTCAACATCTTTGTTTGATGTCTGGACCCTTGCTCTGAGAAACGTCGTGTTATCTTTGCGTCTATCTCTTGCTGTTCTGCCCGTTACACTTAATTTAAAATGTTCTCGTAAGTGAATACCGTCATCGGTTAAAGCGTCATAGGGAGCCGTTTGCTGTATTTCATGCAATACTGGTGTCATGGCTTGTTTGGCGGCTGTTCGCGCGGCTTTTTTACCTAAGATACTTTGTAAGTCAGCCAGCATATCGTTAGCTTCCTGAAAGCCTTCCATGCTGGTACTAATCATCTGCTTTACCTCGCACGATAGCGACTATCACCAGTGATCTTTTGCTGTGATCAAAATCCACCACTGAATCAATTTCGTATAGCTCTTGTTGCCATTTAACAAGCAGATCATCGGTAATTTTACTGATGTACCTTGTTCTGATTTCAATGACTTTCTGAGCGATAGGCGCTTTGTCTTTCGTAGTGGAATAGCTTTTGTTGGTGACCTGAGCATAGCGGGTCACGACATCCGTATAGGTTTGTTCTATCTCGTTGAACTCGTTGCGCTGCTCTGCTTGTTTCACGAAGGTCACGCAGTGGTTCATTCGTCCGAAATTGACCATATGACCTCCTGCTTAATAGAGCTTGTGTGGTTGTAGCAGGTGCTCAGAGCTGAAATGTGCTTTGTAGGTCTGAATACCTATGCTGATGTCCATACGCTGCTCGTACAGCGTCCCGACAAGTAATAACAAGGCGTGTCTGATGTCTGCCGGACAAGTTTCTTTTGTATAGCCACATTCAAACGTCACGGTGACGCTCTGCTGTTTGCTCGGAAATACAACACGGCCACAACCTTGCACGTAATCCGTTGGTGCAGCTAGCGGCTTCTCGTCTGTTGTTACTTTAGCGACATTAGTTTCACCGTAAGGCAGTAAAATAGCCCCATGTACTTCCTTGATGAAGTATGTGGCTCGGTGTCTGCGGATCTTACGGTTCAGCTTAGTTTCAACATAGGCAATAGCCGCTTCAATAAGCTTTGCCAGATAAACATCATCAAAGTCTTCTTCAATGCGTAAGTGCTGTTTCACTTCAGGCAAATCAACAGGAGATTCACTCTGGATACATTCAATATGAGTAATCATGTTCTCTCCTTTTTACACGACAAAATGCCCCTCACGTGTCTAGCAAGGGGTAAATGTCTAATGGACTACGCTTTGATCTTTACGATTTTCACTGCCTGAACATCGTTCACAATCGTACCGACGCGAATAGCGTGGTAGAACTGCGTGTTGCCCGGTGCAACGTATGGATTAGGTAACACTTTCATGCCTTGAACGTTCAGCAAGGTAAAGCCACGATTCAGGTCACCAAATACCATCTCACCCACTGTCATGTTTGGATCGATGATGATTTCTTTGCCTAGCAAACGGCCTTCTGGCATCTCTGTAATGTCTTCGTTGATGATTGATTTGCCATCCGCGTAAGTAAAGCCAGCCAGAATGTCGCGCTGCTCTTCGTTCATCATCCACACGGCGTTGGCGCGGTAGCTAGGTTTAAGCGCTCGAACAATGCTGCGCAGTGCTTTAACGGCTGCGGCAGTGTTTGCGCCTAGCTTGCCCGTTGCGCCCACCTCAAGAACTTCAAACTTCTCATGAGCTGCACCAGTGGTGTGTGCCATTAACCCTTTTGGCTTCTTGTTACCGTCACCTTTTAGTGCCGCAAGTGCAATACCGTCTGCAATTTCATCCAGTACGGATTCAGAGAGTTCAGCAACAAGATTAAACTCGCTGTCATGCAGCATTTCATCGGTAATGAAGGGGTAAGCTTCGGCTTTACCGTATGTTCCGGTTACTTCTGCGTAGCCTTGAACACCAGTATTCGCGATGGTGCCGTTAGCCGTGTTTTCACCGCCCCAACGAAAATCAGCATCTTTGATTTTCACCAGACGTTTAAAATCTTCGTTTGGCACTGCACGTGAACCAATACGAGACAGGAATGCTGAACGCTCTTTTAGTGGCTTGATGATGCCTTGCTCGTATTGTGTGCGGATAGTTACGCCAGCTGATTCAGCGTCGGTACGCATTAGTCCTTCATTATTTGCTTTAGATAAAATATCTGCCTGTGGGTTAGCGAGTGCTAATGATTTAACCTCAGTATTAAGGTCAAAAGTTTTGGTTTGAGCATTCATTGAATAGTGTCCCTTTACTTCCATGTCGGCGATTTGTTCTTTTAGTTCTTCAACTGTGTTTGCCAGATCAGCGTTTTTTGTTGCTAATTCTTGCAGTGCTGATTTATTTACAAACTCATCCAGTTGGCCTTTTACTTCTGCCAATTCTTCAGCGGTAGCCTCTTTTTTCTGTGCGATCGCTTCGACAGCTTCTTTTAGTTCTGTAAAATCCATCTACATTCCTTTGTTTTTGTTATTAGTTGGAAATAGAAAGAAAGGATCGTTTAGGTATGTGTGAATACATGCCGAGCTAGCATCACGCTATTCGGATATATTTGATTGATTAGCATCCCGCTAAAAGAATCGACATTTGAGTTGAATCCGTTTCTTTATTTTTATTATTGGTTGCCACGGTCGGCATACTTATTTATGCAAGTTTATTTATTAGGTCTAATAGTTCACTTGCTTCTTTTGTACTTACAGTGTTATTTAGTTCAATCACTTCCGCTTTATTTTCATCGTCATTCGCTGCCAGTGATTTATAACCCTCAGCTAAAAATGCTTTGGATTGCTTGCGAGACAAGCCAAGTTCACGCAGTGCTTTTTCCATTTCACGTTCAGTCGGTAGCTCTTCCTGTTCAAATCTGGATTTCACGACTTCTACACGGCTGATATCTGAGCACGGCATGGTGACCAATGAGGTTTCAAGCAGCGTAAGCTCTTGCAGCAAGTTGGCTTTCTGCTCGCGGTCATAATGTTCTTTGGTTGTGATATACCCGATTGATAAGCCGCTTAACGCGCCCATTTTCATTAAGATGTAGGCTTCATCGGCTTGCTGTACACCCAACGCTAATTGACCCTTAGCGTATAGCCCGTGTTCGTCTTCATACATCTCTGTCCAAACACCAATAGGCTGATCCATTTTGTGTTGCCACAGCAATGCTGGCATTGTGTTTTTATCTTTATGCTTCTTAAGTGACTTAGTGAAAGCTCCTGACTGTGTGATGTCGCCAGCATAATCTTTGAAATCAAAGACGTTCGCATAACCTTCAAAGCATCCAGTATCCGCATCAAATGATTTGATATCGAAAGACATCTGTTTGTGTTTCAACGTCATAGTGAGTCCTCATTTTCTTCACCAGATTCAGGCTCTGGTTGATCGTTATTGTTATCAGAGGTTGATTGCCCTGTTGCTTGCAGCTTATCCAGATCAGCTAAGTGACCTAACGTGATGTTGTTGGTCACAATGGCTCTGACATCGCCACCAGCAATAGCATCTAAACCAAGCTGTTCGCGTGCTTCATTGATACTGAGTAAGCCGTTTTTGAAGTGCTTATCGATGACATCCGCTTGAGTTTTACTATCACCACGTAAGATCTGTGTATCGTCTAGCTGTACTTCCAAGTCATCCGGTAGCATCGCGTTTAAGCGACTGACAATTCGTGTAATTAACGGCATGAGCGTGTCACGGTGAAAACTCAGTACTGCTTGTTCGTAGTTGCTGTATTTCTGCTCACCAACGCCCACCATTGACGTAGGCACGCGGAAGATCGAGCAGATTTCCTTTTTCTGGAACTCGCGTGTTTCAAGGAACTGACTGTCTCGATGTGAAATCGCTATAGGCTTGTATTCCATCCCTTCTTCAAAGACGGCTGTCTTGCTGCTGTTCCTTAAACCTTGGAAGTTCTGAGCCCAGTTTTCACGTAAGCGTTCAATCGCTTCGGCTGATAGCTTTCCGTCAGTCGTGAGATAACCATTCGGTGTGGCTGAGTTATTGAAAAACTCCTCACCATGTTTTTCTGCCGCTAGTGATAAACCAATTGTTTTCGCAGCGTTCTGAATTGGCGTAATACCACGTAAACCATCAATGCTACTGCCTTTGATATGCAGGATTTCATTAGCACTGAACGTTGATTTAGACAGTTTGATCACCGTATCCGGTGCGACTTGGTATTTGATAGTGCCTTTTTGCATCAAAATGCTGACTGAACTGGGCGTTGGGATCGGAATGATCTCTACAATCTTGCCGTTTCTGTTTTTGTTCACGAAAGCATAAAAGTTACCGTCAAGGTTCAGATGAGTAACAATCATTTCCAGCAGCTCTTGCCACGTCATGTAGTCGTTTGGCATTTGAGTTAATACCGACGACATTCTGTGGCTTAGAACGCGCTCTCTGCCGCTCTCCGTGCGTTTGTAGAGGCGTACTGGCAGTTGACCAATACTTTCCGCTAACACGCGGATGCAGCTATAAACGATGCCGTGTTGATAGGCTTTAAGGGGAGACACATCAACACCAGCAACGTGAAAGCCGGAGTGCATGAAGCTGAAATCGTAGTTGTAGTTACTGAATGATTTTTCTGAACTGAGCGGATTTCCTTGGTGATCTAAAATCATGTTGGAATCCTTTCTATGGTCAGCTGTAGCTGACTCTTGTTATTGTTTTCTTTGTATTTATAGCCAGATCAATTCTCTGGTCTCATATACCGATTTCTCCTCCGGCTCTTTCAATACGCATAAACTGAGGCCCGTAATACAGGCGACAACAGAGTCTATTTTCTGGTTAGACATTTTGTTTTCTTTGATGGGCTTGATGTTCTCATTGGCATCAACATAGATATTCGCATTAGCACAACAGTATTCGAAAACACTGTCACCGCTATACCGAATGTTCTGAGTCATTATCAGCTGTTCAAACTCTTTGCTTGGCTCGCTCAGATTCTTGATGTTCTGCGGCACTGATACCATCGGTAAGCCTTCGTCTGATAGCTCAAAGCTGAGTTGTGTTGCTGAATAGGGATCGTAACCAATCGACTGAACATCAAACTGCTCGCAAAACTGCCGTAAATCGTCTTTGATAATGCGATAATCAGTAGCAATACCTTCCGTTAGTTCAAGGTAGTCATCTTGCGACCATTTTTGATATAGCAACCGTTGTCTGTCTGAGGTGCTTAGTAATGCGTCTTCCGGTAAATAGTGCCTGAAGAATACGTCGATACCACCGTCATCACGCGGGAAAATCAGGCTCATTGCTGTTAAGTCGAGCTTCTGTGCAAGGTCTAGTCCGATATAGCATTCGCGCCCCATGTAATCAGTCAGGTTGATGTCTGCTTTGCACTTTTGTACTTCTTGGATATCCAACCATGCATCGCTTGAGTTAACGAAGATATTGCAGTGTTTGGTGAGGTAGTTACCACGCGCTGACACCATTGCCTGTGCTTTGTTGCAAAGACGTTCCATATCCTCGTATTTCTTTGAAACACCAAGACACGGATTAGCCTTAAGCCAGCTATCAGGATCAGTGAAGTCATCTCCGGTATCCATGGTGTAAAGTGCCGCGAAGAACGTGTCATCGGCTCGTATACCTTCCAGAATTTCTTCGCCGTATTTCCATAGCTCATTTGCGATTCCATCCAAGATGAAACCTGCGGTTGATATAACGAAAATAAGCGGCTGTGTTCTCGCGCCTGTGGCAGTTTCGATAACGTCATAGACTTCACGTGTTTTATGAGCGTGGATCTCGTCTATCAGCGCACAATGGACATTGAGACCGTCGAGGTTGTTAGCGTCACTGGATAACGGTCTGAACTTGGCGTTTAGCTCTCGGCTGTATAGCTCCGCCTGATAAGCTTTAGCGACTTCCTTTAGATCACTGTTCACCAACATGTGCTTGGCATCATCAAAGACAATTCGGGCTTGGTCACGTGTCGTTGCGGCTGAATAGACTTCGGCACCCAGCTCACCATCAGCCAGCATTGCATAGAGACCAATACCAGATGCTAATGTCGATTTACCATTCTTACGGGCAACGAATACTTCTGCGGTTCTGAATCGGCGTGTTTGTTTCTTAGTAACCTTATCCTTCTGCTTTGTAACCCAGCCGAATATAGAGCCAACAATAAACTGCTGCCACGGCATGAGTTTCATTGGCGTTCCGGCGAGCTCTCCTTTTGTGTGCTTGATGAACTGGTAGAAGTCGATGGCACGTTGAGCACGCTTAGCATTGAATTCGTATTTAAAGTCTTTGGATTTGGCTCGTTTTAGGTCATTAAAGTGTCTTTCAGCAGCTAGCTTGATCCATTTGTTCGCTACGATCTCACCGGACAAGACTTGGTAACAGTATTTATGAACCCATTTAGACGACTGCTCTTGCTCCTTGAGCCTCGGGTATCTGTACTTGTCAGGAGGCATATCACTCCCCTTTCAAGAACTTCAACAACTCCGATTCGGTGTGTTCTTCTAGCTGTTCGACTTGCTTGCGTGATTTAGGTGTCATGCCAAAGTCACGAAGGCCATCCATGATGCGTTTGTGCGTATCGTCCATGACCTTGATAGCTGGATTCGGTATTCGTCTTACTTGGCCTTTGTCACCGATTTGTTGAATGACGACTTCCGGCTCTCCTGTTTCTGGATTGAACAAAGCCAGTTGTGCTTCTTTGTAGATGAAAAACATGTCAGCAATCATCATCGCTGCTAGCTTATCGGCTTCAGTGGCTTTGTTTTGTTGCTCGGCGAATGCCATTAAATCCTTGTAAAACCTGCGAATAATCTTGTTGGTTTCAAGTGTTTTGGGGGCGTTTTCCAAGCTGGATAAATCTGTTGTTTTTGCCATTTTGCCTCCTCTTCTTGTTGTTATTGGGTAAAAGGCAATGTTTTGTAGTGTATTTAGTGCTGGAAACGCGGAAGTTTACTGGAATGGCGGGTGTGAGCGGATCGGGGGAAAAAGTTTCAGAATCTCAGTTTGTAAAAATCGTACTGACGGTGCGCTTTGACAGCATACCTAGAGATATTTCTAGGCTACCCCCTTACAATCTTGTACGGTTTGAATATGAAAACCTAACGAATAGCAATAGGTAAAAACTTGTTATCTCACAGCTTTTCTTCAAACAGATTACTTACGAATTAAGTATCTGGTAATATGAATTCAATTTAACTGCATCAGCGCGTAAATATGAAATTAATCACTGACAAGCAAAGACATAGGGATGTAATTCGTTCTCTGAGAGCTAGGAAGAGCAAAAGTGCACTATCTCATGAGAACAATGATAGTGATGAAAAGGATAGGAATACATGGCTAGCGATAAATGAATGGATCAACACTGAATCTCGCAAGGGTTTAAAAGTCAGTCCTTGCAAAAGAGAAGGTAAGAAGAAGCGCAAAAACTACTTAGAAATAACACTGCCAGCAAAAATGGATTTCTACGGCAATTATGACGCTACTGTTCAAACTCTTACCGCGATACGAAAGTTTACGGATCTATTTGCTCATTTTGACGGCCGAAGAATACCATCGAAAGCGAAAAAAATTGGAACCGTTTGCTTTGATGAGCTTGAGTGTATTTCAACATCAGCAGCTCTTGTTCTTACTGCTGAAATCTCTAAATGGGACACATCAGTACTGAAGCGTTTAACACCGCAAGTTGATGGATGGTCAGACGATATATATTGTCAGTTCTCTCAATTGGGCTTCTTTGAACTTTTTAAAAACAAACCAGAAAAATCAATATCAGCACCAACAAAAAATCATAACTTTCAATTTGTTAAATATGTCAAAGGGTGTTGTGGTGACGTTGTCGACACCAAAGAAAAACGTGCAAAATTAAAGCAGGAAGTGATGGGATTAGTTGGTAGCTCAGTCCCAAAATGGATGATTTTACATAGTGGGATATCAGAAGCAGTAACTAACGTTACCCACCACGCCTATCCTGATAGTTCTATATGCAAAGATAAGTCTTGGTATCTAACTGGTTCATTCGATCAGCTTAGTAAGGAACTGAAAATAGCTTTCTATGATCAAGGCATAGGAATCCCCAATTCATTGCCAGAATCCAAGATCTGGGAAAAAGTACTAGCTTATTTTGCAAAGTTCAGTGTAGAAAAAGCCGAACAACTGCGTGATGCTACTCTAATCAAAGCTGCAGTAAGTATTGATAGAACAAGTACTGAAAAGAACGATCGAGGTAAGGGCTTACAAGATTTAATCGAGTTTATCAGAGAGTTGGGATCTGGGTACCTATCTATCATGAGCTATAAGGGGCTCTTCAAGTGCACCATAGAGAATGGTAAGGAAAAAATAAAATCTGAAAGCTTTGAAAGACCACTCCATGGTACACTGATCATTTGGAGTGTTGTTTTAGATGAGAGTACACAGCTATGATTCCCACTGTTTACATAGGTAGAGATTTCTTTGATGACCCTTGCGGTCGTTATTACACCGATGGTGACGGTAGTGGTGAGGAATTCAGAGAAGAAGTACTGAAACCTTTGCTGACTAGCTTACCCAAACTAAGAGTTAACATAAACATCGACGTTGAAGGATACGGCTCCTCATTTCTGGTTGAAGCATTTGGTGGACTAATAAAGCACGGTTATTTTACAAGTGAAAAAGTACGAGAAAAATTAATTATTGAAACCACTGACAGTGAGTATGAATTTTTTGAAAAGAAAATAAATGAATATATATTAAAAGCAAAATATAATTCAGAAGAATACAAATCATCAAAGGAAAAAGCAATTTCTTTAGGCGTATATAAAAGCATTATAAGTAAAGATTTTGTGAATGAGCTGATAAGGAACAAATAAGCTGTGAGTGAAAGCAATTCAAAATTCATCGAAAGTAAATACTGCATTTCCGAATTACACTTAGATGAGCTTATTGACAAGAATAGTGAGGAGTTTAGCACCCTCCTGAATCAATGCTCTTCAAAGACTGAATTGCTTGAGTTAAACAATGCAATATCACAACTATCCGCTAAAATATCGCAAGGGCTCTCTGGTACGGGAGAGATAATACATGATTTATCTTCATCAACCTTAGAAGCATCTGAAATAATTTCTGATAGTATCTCGACTAGCAGTCAGCTAACATCCAGTGTAGTCGATAAGAACTTATCCGGTCTTGCTAAAGTTGTTTCATCTATTCCAGATGGGTCTTATCCATTAGCATTTACATCTGGTGCGTTAGGAGCTTTGGTTGCAGCAGCAGCTGCATTTACTCTAAATTACTTCTACTGGAAAAAAGTAAACCAACACAACCGTCTATCTCACTTCGCAAGTGTCTCTATTGATCATTTACATGATTTCGAAAACTCTTCTGTCTGTTATTGGATATCCAATGAAAATAACTCAAAAAGCGAAGAAATGATAAAGTTAGAAATCAGAATCAGAACGCAATTTAGCATTTTGAAGAGCAGCCTAGAAGAGCTATGTAAGAAAATCCCTTCGAACTATCATGAAGATTCTTCAGAAATTAATAAAATAATTGAAGAAATGTATGATGATGCTACAGGAGGGAACTTTGAGAGCGCATCTAAAGTAAGAGATCGGAAATTAGCTTTAAAAATTTCCCGAAATTGTTTGAAAATAAAATCCATACTAATAAAATACTCACACAAAATTGGGGATTAATTATGTGGCTTATGATACTTTATTTTGCAACGACTGATTAACGAGATGAACTAGCAACTCAATATTGCCAGCCCTTTCCCCTTCTGAATAACTCTCAAACTCAATCGAGTTGTCATCAGCGTCATAGTGAAACTGATATATTTTATCTTTGTAGGCAAAAATACATCCGTTGATGTAGCTTGGAATGAACATTACTTTTTCCTTATTTGGTTGAACAACTCAGTTGCTGTGATCTGTTTTGGCTTTTTGCGCTCCGCTGTTTCCTTTGCTGTTTTATCGTTATGGCACTGATGGCACAGGCTCTGTAGATTTGAGACTACATAGGCGAGATCTAGATCATCCACCAACGGCTTGATGTGGTCTACTACGTCTACAGGCTTGATGATGTTGTACGTTAAGCAGATCTCACACAGTGGTGAGTCTTTAGCTTTACGAGCGCGTAGCTTTCGCCATTTGGCGCTTTGGTAGATGTGATCATTGACGGTAGTACTGGATCTGCTGTTTTGTTGCTTAGAGTGTGTTTTAGGCTTGTGCTGGTGACGGTCACAACGACCGTTTTCTACTGCTATCTGCTTACAGCTAGGGGCGGAGCAAATACTGCGTGGTGGCATTGTTCCTCCTATGATTTGGTGCCTTGCACGCGTATTTATGCAATTCTTATATCAATACCCAGCTCAGTCTTTACTACAGCTTCTAGCGTCGGCACATCTAGCTTTTGTTTTGTGTAAATGGCATCGTGTAACAGCAAACAATCCATCGGATCATCAAGCTCTTTTCGTATTAGCTGAATGATTTCTATCTCATACTTCTGGTACAGCCAGCAGATGTAAGTTGATCGGTAGTTACCCTTATATTGCCCTTCTTTGCTATGTCCTTGTTCGTATACATCACGAGCCGTTCTGAACTCCTCTAGCTTTTCCGGATACAACGCTTCTAACTCAGTTTTCAGTTGCTTTAGTTCTTCGTTGAACATTTGAAAAAGCGGATGCTTTGTTATCTGCTGAACTAGTGTCATCGGCAGCTCTTTGGCAATGCCAGTTTTGAAGGTAAGCGATGAACCAAAGCTTTTATGCAAGAATACTGTTTTGACGACGTTAACATCAGCGTCAGTGCCATCACATAACAGCTCTCTGAATCCCTGCACGTCATTCACGTACTGATCAATCGTGGGGTAAAGTGTTTTGTCATCAGCAAGGTTAAACAGGATCGTATAACTCGCTGCACTCAGGTCGTATTCAATGTAATCTTGCATTACATGCGCACGTAGCTCGCGCGAAATGTTGCCAATAGCTAGTGGACCTTTTCCGTACAAACGATCAGTCTTATTGCCCTTCACGTAATACTGAGGGATCTTGTTGTCGTGTAATCTATAAGCTTCACGTAAAGCCCAAGCATATAAGCGCTCTACTGGCTTGTCTGACTGCATCATAAAGCAAGTAATACCATGGCCGCTTGTTGAGCAGAAACTGCTGTCGTCGTAGCTGTCTGGCTTGTATGCAGCCCAATTATTTAGCTTGCTGACTGGTAGAGTGTCTGTGTCGATGAGAGTGTCTAACTTAGCCAGGAATGAATCATTCAGCATGTATGCTTGATTTGATTCACCTTGCTTGTAGGTGCCTGTAGCAACAAAAGCACCGCACTTCTGGTTGATGCTTCTGAATGTATTGTCGCTCTTGAAGAGCTTCATCATTGCCGAACGTCCACCAAGGTCATAGCTGTTGAAAATATGATTATGTTGGCGTTCGTTACATATACATTCAGAGATCAATTGGCAATAAACTTCATGGTACTTTCTCCATGCGCCTTTGCCCCGTCCTTTGAATAGTGTCTCGTTGAATAAGTTTGATTTGTTAGCCACTATTAAGTCCGCTAATATTTGTGTTTGGATTTGCATAAATACTCCTGTAAATACTTCGTTTACTTCAAATACGTCCTGTATTGAATAGCCCTGTTACCGCAGGGCTTTTTTGTGTCTGCTATTTTGATTCAGTAATGTTGATATTGTTCGCTGTGGAATGCCTGTAGCTTTACTGATACTTACTTGGCTATACCCTTGTGCTTTTAAGGCTTTGAGTTGCTTGATGTCTTCTTTCTTATATTTTGGCTTAGGGCCAGTCTTCTTCTTTTTAGATAATAAGCTTCGATCTACGTCCATAATGTTTCCTCCATTGCTACATCTATTTATTAAAAGCAGGCAATAGAGCGCTGTAATACAGCTAGAAATCAGTTAAATTAATAACCAACCAAACAGATTGGTGATATAGACCAATTTTAATAGGAGGTAAGTTGCGATTAAACGGAGAGGCAGTACTTATATTATAACAAATACAAGCCGATCTATTAAAAAGCAAATAAAGACAGGGCTAGGCAGCCAAAGCAAGCTTCGTCTGGCTCTCTGCACAAACACAACGGACAAGTCCTTATGTGCTTTGTTTGTGAGCATTTTTCTTGCTATTAATTGCTTTTTACAATGGAGTGAGCAGTTTCCCACTATACACTTTATAATAGTGCGCAATTAACAAAATAACATTGCTGAGCACTTATTTCTTATCTGCGCGCTATTATAAATTGTAGTGTTGGTGGGTTGGCTCACTCTAATATAACTGCTAGTAAAAGAAGATATGTTCACAAAGAAAGCTTGCCTTTCTGCACATGAACGAGATGAGCTGCAAGCTCAGCTCACTTTCCTCTTAGTTACATTCTATATCAAAGTTAACGCTTGTCAGTATTACTTCAATAAAGTCAGATTTAGTTATATTAATTTCATGAAATTCGATTAGTCATCTGTTTATTCCTTAGTTTCTTATACATAAAGAGCAGCTCACTTGAACTGCTTGGAGTTTGCTAGTTAGGTTAGTCAAAGTACTGCGATAAAAGACAAATTGGCTATGCTGCTTGTTGATGTTCCTTATATAAAGTTTCAAAAAACTCAATAGCGTTCTCTACTTGGTCGATATAGTCTTTGTTGAACTCGTAATCATCATACAAAGGACGAATAGCATCAGAAAGTACTTTGATAGCTATTGCGTGATAATCTTCATACACCCATTTCGTGAGCATACTGCCGCCAATATCAAAACTTACCTGTCCTATATAACGTTGCCCTTGAGCTGCTTCTTTTATGATCTCTAGAAGACCATCAACTGCATCATCTTTGGATTCTGAACCGCTGCGGATAGTTTCATACACCCAGTCCATACGCTCACGAATAGCGTCATGTGCAAAACTCAACGTTTCCATCTTTTGTTTTTTTGTCATTTTCTTGCTCATTATTTTTACCTTCTGTAGATTTTAAACGCACCTCACCTACACATAAGTACCTTGCGATCAATGAGATGCTATTTGCTTAGTTATGAAAACAGTGTCAACGCCAGTTCAAAATTGACCCACTTATCGACGTTATCGCCGAAGTAAAATTGACCCACCCACGTAATTAACCTTTACCTTCAGATAGACTTTCGAGAGCCGCTGGTATGGTTCCAGCCGCCTTCTTCCCTCGTAATCGGTAGCTTTCTCCACTGATTTGTACGATGTGCGAGTGATGAAGAAGTCTATCAAGTAGTGCTGCCGTTAGTGTCGTATCATCGGCGAACGCATTTGACCATTGCGAGAACGGCAAGTTACTGGTCACGATAATACTGCCTTGCTCATAACGTTTAGCGATGACGTTAAAGAACAAGTTGGCCTCTTCTCTGCCGAACGGTAGATACCCGATTTCATCGACGATAAGGAGTTTGGGCGCAAGCACACTCCGTCTAAAATAACTTTCAAGTTTACCCTGAGCTTTCGCTGTGGAGAGTTGAAGCATCAAGTCTGCTGCTGTGATGAAGCGCGTTTTTAGCCCTTTTTGCACCGCGAGTTGACCAAGACTCACCGCAAGATGGCTCTTGCCAACGCCACTTGGCCCTAATAATACTACGTTTTCCTTACGCTCGACGAAGGCCAACCCTGTTAGCTCCTTGAGCTGTTTTCTCGGAGCACCTGTTGCGAACTTGAAGTCGTAGTCATCGAACGTTTTTTCCATTGGGAAGCTGGCGAACTTAGTCAGCGTGGCTCTTGTGCGTTCCGTTCGTGCTTCCAACTCAGCGTTCAGAAGTGACTCTAAGTAATCGGCTAGGCTCAGTTCATGGCGGTTAGCGGCCTCTGCCAGTCTCGGCCATTCCTGACCGATAGCTTGTAACTTTAGTGCTGCACAAGCGGCTTCGATACGATTCGTTTGAAGGTTCATACTCGCACCTCCAACAACGCATCATAGGTTGAGAGAGGGTGCTGGAAGCTTTCAAGTGGCATCACACTATCGCTGATTGTTAATGGCGTGGCTGAGCGTGTCGGCGATGGTAGCGGCTGAAGTGTAAATCGCTCTTCGTCTAAGAGAGACTGAGGCTTCTTACCTGTTGTACCATGAGTTCGTTGATGAGCGACGGTTTCTAGCCAGGCGCCGATATGTCCATTCAGAACATCGGCGGTGATTTTAAGTCCATGCTGCTTGAGGGTCGCGGCAAGCGGAGTGACGAAGCTATTCTTCAAGTAGGCGTTAAATCGCTCCACTTTTCCCTTAGTCTTTGCGCGATATGGGCGACAGGCTCTTGGTTTAAAGTTGTATCTCTTGGCGGCGGTGAGCAGTGCTGGATTCCAACGGTGTTCACCTTCACCGTAAGCATCACGCTCTATCATGATGGCTTTCGCATTATCGAACAGCACTTCTTTGGGTACACCACCGAAGTATTCAAACGCTTCTTCAAGCCCTTCTATCCAGTCTTCTTGTCGCTCTCGTTCACTAAAACGAACGAACGTCGCTCTGCTATAACCCAGCGTTGCCACGAAGGCTTTAACGCGCACACCGTAATGAGTGATAGTCGTGAAGTCGACTTGCATCTGCTCACCTGGCAATGTCTCGAATCGAACCACAGGATCGACAGGCGTACTAGGTTTGTACTGTTTGATGTGCTCTTTGAGCATCGTTATACCGCCTTCGTAACCGAGAGATTTCAGCTCACGTAGTAAGACGGTTGCGGGTATCCAATAAGGCTTTGCGGCTTCAATCCGAGTACGCAAGTAGTTATGGTAAGGCTGTAGCTTGGTTGTTCGAGACTGACGCTCGGGATACACAGGCGCTTTGTCTCTATTTCGAAGATAAGTGCGAACGGTATTCCTTGAGATACCCATATCCTTTGCGATGCGGCGGATGCTTCGCCCTTGCTGATGTAAAACGTGTATTTCCACTAGTTGCTCCTGATTGATCATAATCCGCCGCTTTGTTCATGTTACGAACGGATAGTTTGACTCAGGTGGGTCAATTTTAAATCGGCGTTAGTGGGTCAGTTTTACATCGGCGGTGACAACAGCCTGTAGACGGCTGCGCAATCGGGTGTTATACGGTTGATTAGTTGAGCATTGCAGCTAATGCTTTCAGCTGAAAACTTAGTGCTACATCATTTTTTAGCTCATAGCTGCTATCGATATACTCGTTGATTTGCTCAGCCAGTGCGTTTGCTGTGCTCTTGAAAGTACGACACAACTCTTCGAGATCTTGAATCTCCTTGCCTGCATTGAACTCTGCCTCCATTACCCCTTTAGTTGCGTGTTTCTTTACAGCAGGGAGTGACTCAAAGTCATCGCATAGATTGCGGTACGCCCATAGATGCTGACCACGCAGATTCGCTAGCTCGTCCATAAGTGCGCCAAGGCTTTCGATTGATTTGTTTTGTTTGTTGTACATTTGATGTCCTCGTTTGTCATGTGCTTGATGATTTAATTTAACGAAAATATGAACGACCGTTTATTGAGTTATTACAATGAGGACAAAGCAAACATAAGGCGCTGATTAATAGATGGTATTATAGATATTAAGAGTAGCTTTTCATTTACCAGAATACATCATATGATTCTAACCACTGCTTTTACTGAAGATATCGCTTAAAATATGAGCAACAAAACAATGGTTCAGAACTTGATACTGCACACTGACGTACTTGAATACAGCGATCGCAGGCTAGCTATATTTAAGCGTGTGAATACTAAGCAGCCTTCGAAGCTTGAAATGATGCTCACAGCGGCAGAGCAGCAGCAAGAAGCACCAGCAACACCTCAAAAGTCATCAAAGCTTGCAATGATGCTTGCCACCGCTAAGAAGCAACAAGAAACAGAGCCCGAAGCGTTGAAGCTTCCTGTAGGTGTAATCCCCAAACAGCAGGTATACAGACTACAGCAAAGCAAGCAGGTAAATGCCAAATTGAAGACTCGCAGAGTCTCAATGTTCACATCGCAATCACTAAGGCTTTGCTTTTTATCTACTGACGTTGCTTATTATCAAAATGATTATGATGACGCCATCCATCACGCTAAGCAGCATTTGGAAACACGCAAAAAGCTAGCCCCTCTACTTACAGCAACCGACTTAACGCTAAGTGTAGAGAACAGTAGCTACCGAATAGGGAAAAGCCTCGATAAAGCCAAAGCAAGGGTCTATGACAAGTTCAAAAATGAAGGTTGGGAAATGTTGTGTAATAGGCCACGTGTTAAATAACCTTTTACATCGGAATCAGTACCAACATTCAAGTAATAAGTGTGGTATTCAGTTAGTTTCAACCCAAAAAAGAGCCAGTCGCAAAGGCTGCGGCTGGCTTATAGATAGTGTGAACAATCTGTATTCACTAACAACGTCAATTGGCAAAGTGACCGTTAGCGGTCAAAAGTATGTATGGTCTCAGTTTAACCGAAGTCGTTCTAATGGGTTGAGATTTCGCGTAAAACTACGATCGCCTAAACGGAGTGTATTATCCCAAGTAAACGGTGTAAGCGCTTCTTTCATAGCTCTTTCCGCTATACGGTACACTATTGTTGTCTTTGACGACTCATGTGCTATTTCTTGGTACTCGCTTGTTAATCCAAGCTTGATCTCAGCCCGCCGAAATAAGTGCGTGTATTTCATCTCCTCCCCTAGGGGAACGGAGCTTGCTATCTCCGCTAGAACCGACACAACCAAGACATGCCATCGCCCAAACATCCACAGTCTCGAATAGTCCGGCCCAACTTCATAAATTGGCACTGCTGACGACTTGAGTATTTTGGGGATTTTAGGGTTCTTCATTTCTTGAGTCGGAAAAAACAAACCATTATCTTTCATGAAATTTGACCATGCTCGATAGTCTTTTTTGAATAGCACATCACTTGAGTCTTCATAGGTCAATTGCTGATCCATATCTATCGCATTGACTCGATCTTTGAGCTTTTGAAGTTCATGTTTACGCAAGCACTCTTGTCTGAAACGTTGAACAGATTCATTTATCCATTGTTCGCGCTTTTCTGCTCGTCCCCAAGCCCAAATTGGTTTCTTCTTATCCTTTGAAATAGCCTTCCGTACAATGAAACTGCCCTCTATTTCGGGGAGCATATTCTCAGCACTCGTATGCAACAGATAAACTAGATGTATCGGATGCTCAATACCATTTCTTCCAATCTTTGTTGCTTTCAGCAAATAGTAATCATTATTTTTTCAACGACTTCAACGGTATCAACCTTTACACTGCTCTCTGTAAAAACATCCCACTCCTGCCGGAACTCCTTTCCTTCGATACTCTGAGTCAGTACTTCACGCAATGTTGGTAAAAATACTTTATTCGTCGATATAACACGCCTACTGGCTTTCTGAGCACTCGCGACGTTTTTGTTAAACAAAGCTTTAGCTTCATGTTCAATCTTTAGCTCATAGTCAGCTATCAGTTTGTCTCGGCACCATGGGTATAACCACGTGAACTTTACGTGGTTGTTTGCCATTCGTTTCAACTCATCTCTGATATCAACGTCCGTGCTACGATCCAAAAAGTACTCTAACGCTGGTTGCTTTTTACTTCTAATGAAGGACTTTTTTTCTTCTTCACACGGGTGATGGACACATATTTCAATCAGAAGCTCACCAACATCCGTATGTAACCATACATCTATAAAAGAATTCTCTAACTTGTATTCAATCTCAGCATCATGAACAGCAACTGACTTTGCTGCATGATTTAAGGTCTCGCCTTTATAATTAAAATGTACTTCGGGCAAGTTTACGATTTTTGAGTTCAAGAAATAATGCTGTGCAGCAAGGTGAAGCTGCGTCATCCGGCACGACTTAGACTCATCTAAGTTTGCGTGATAAAAGTGATTGCTAACTTCTACGCATTGGTTTTTAGCATATAGAGTGTCTTTGCAGCTTGGGCATAGGCATATACAGCCTGCTGATTTACCGTTTTCAACCTCTTCAACATGAACTAACTTACCGTCATGCTCTCTAATTGCGTATTCAATCATTGTAGCTTCAAACTTCGATAAATATGTAACATCTCACACTGCTTAGAAAGCGAGCTATTCATGCTTCGCCTGTCGATAAAAAGTCTCTTAATTGATTTAATTTAAGTAGTAGTTCGTCAAACGTTACGATTTGTACGTCCTTCGAATTTCGACGATAGATCTCAAATGACTTCTTCATATCCTCATCTTCGGGTAACGTACCTATTATTAGGACACAACTTATAGCATACGATTCAATATCATACATTCTTGAGTTAACTTTAATGTTGGCAATATTCTGTTGTAGATGATATCGCTGATCTAGCACTTGGCAGACTGAACCTGCTAAGTCCTTACTCGCAGAGTAAACTGCTCCTCTATATGCCGTTTTATTCAACAACTGTGTAGAAGGTTTTTTAATTTCAACAATTGCTAGATTGTTTGTCAGTCCGTTTTTTACGAGATAGTCAGCAATTTTTTCCCCCTCTCCTGATAGGCGCTTCCCTCCAATTGATGCTTGATCCCGTACCTTTATAGCTGGATAACCAAAGGTTAACGACAAGATAAAAGGATTATCATTGAAAAGTTTCTGCCACATATCTTCGGTCGACTTTCTATCAAGCAATTGCTCAAATTGCTCAATCAGCCTCTCTAGAGTCACTAACTCAATATCGTTCTTCAGCTTTCCTAAAGTCTCAGGCTTAGAGTTCGAAAAAACAGCCTTATCTTGAGTAACTAGCTCGAGAGCCGCTTGTTTATCATGGTCTGAAATCTTTATGCGCAGCATTTTTGATATCGCATCATTCGAAGTTGGAAGTAATTTTTGCTCTCTACCTAAGCGAAACGCTAAGTGGTTATACATTGAAGCTGTTTTGGTAAGTTTTGCTGCTTTTCTGGCTCGATTAGTTAGACGATTACATACTTTGCGCATTTCATCATAGTCATACCAATTCAAGAAAAAGCAATCGTCCTGATCCCCCGTATCCTCCTCTGTACAGATAACAAGGATGCTTTTATCTGTAAATTCTTCAACAGCATCGATGATAAACCGTAGCTCTTTTTTTAAACCTAATCCGTAGCGGATATCTTTAACAAATCCAGATGGAAGAAGCTCTAGTCCATCAATTACATCTTGTTCATTTTCAGGGATACGGACTTGCTCAACAGGGATGGTTATCTCTGATATCTTTTTATACTTACATTCGAGATACTGTTTGTGTCCAATGGACGTGACAACCGGAAACACCGAAATGCAGCTATGATTCGCATCAAAGGTAAGGATGTGTACCCGCGGTGCGCTTACTTCAGTTGTCCTATCAGAATCAGATCCAATAAAAAAGTCCAGCTCGTCCTTTGGTGGGGTATAATATACTTCTGCCATCAATGGATGTACTAGTTCGATAGTCAAATCCAATTCACCCTGAATGCTATCTTCAGGAAGTAACCTAGCCATTCTTTGCCCCCCAATAATCTGCAACTGTCACATAGTACTCGCTGAGAGCATAGTTAACTAGTTGCTATACAAATAAAACACTATGATATCTCATTCTCTTGGAAGTACAGCTTGTAGCACTCGATCCATCTTCTCATCAATCTTATCTACTTTGTCTTCAATACGATCTATGTGGCTTTTTTGCGCTGTTTGCTCATTCTGCACTACAGCGATAGTAGTCTTAACATCGCTTACTTGGTCATTGGTTTTCTCCTGTCGCTGCCACCTATCGTTGTCTACACTTTGCAGCTTCTCAATATGGTTTACAGACGCTTCAACCTTGTCGATTCGTTCACGCTGGGTCTGCTGATATGCATTGCGTGCTAACCAGCCAATGAGCGCCAACACAACGCTGATACCAGCTAGAACCAGTCCGGTGATAATATCTCCTGTCATATATGCTCCTTGTTGTTTTTATTATTAGAGTCATTAAAAAAGGCAGCCGAAGCTGCCTACTATTTATGTACGAGTTGTTGATTACAGGTTTAAGTACTCTTTCACTTCTTGCTGTGATTCAAAACCTAGAAAGTTTTCACCGTTGTCTTTTACAAGTACTACTGGCCCGGCAATTACCTTGCCCCCCTGCACGACAAAGTGCTCTGGAATGAGTCTATCAAGTGGGTGATCTTTGGGAACCGCCCAAACGATACTACCGTTAATGAGAGCTTCTTCATTCATTAGCAAAGCTCCACCATCCAAGTACGTAATGACCTCGATTCGGCCACCGACTAGTTTCTGAAGAGACGTTAAAGCGTTTTTTTCAACGCTTTCATATGACTGAACCAGTACGTATTCGTCATTCTCTTTCTTGAGTTCCCATTTTATTACAATTGACATAGCAACCTCATCTTATTGTTTTAACGAGGTTTTTTATACTATGACCAGAGTCGGACTGGTTGCAAGTTAATCAACAAGATTCCAAGGGCTGGAAAATAACAGCGCAGTAGAAGATACTGAGCCAAACGAAAAACAAGGAACTAAAATGTCTAAATTTATCTTCCCTCTTGTCATCTTTATTCTGGCTGGCTTTTTTATCTACAGAACGTGGACAAACAATAAAGCAGCTGAAGAAAACTTTGCGGCAGGACAAGCATTCTTAACAGAAAATAGTACCAAGGAAGGAGTGATTACCACACACAGTGGGCTTCAATACAAAGTACTTCAGGAAGGCACAGGATCTACCCACCCAACCGCAAGCAGCACTGTCAAAGTTCACTATCATGGAATGCTTACGGACGGCACAGTCTTCGACAGCTCTGTTGAACGCGGCGAACCAATCTCATTCCCTCTAGGTAAAGTCATTAAAGGTTGGCAAGAAGGCTTGCAGCTAATGGTTGAAGGACAAAAAGTCCGCTTGTTCATCCCAAGCACACTTGGATATGGCAAGAGTGGTAGTGGCCCAATCCCACCTGCAGCTGTTCTCGTATTTGACGTTGAGCTTTTAGAAATCAAGTAAACGAAAACTACAGTGGTTTACAATGGAACAGCACGCTAATCGACGGCACTGTTTTCGACAGCTCTGTTGAGCGCGGCGAGCCAATCTCATTTGCTCTTAAGCAAGTAATTAAAGGCTGGCAAGAAGGTTTGACTTACATGGTTGAAGGCCAAAAAGTTCGTCTATTTATTCCAAGCACTCTAGCTTACGGTAAAGGCGGTTCAGGCCCTATCCCACCATCATCGACTCTGATTTTTGATGTAGAACTCATCTCTATCAAATAATCGAAGTTACTGATTTAAGCCCCAACATACGCGCTATGTCGGGGCTTTTTTATATCTGAACATTTGAAGCCTCTTTAGATATTGAGCTATTTAGCTATTTAGCTATTTAGCTACTGTAACAACGACCAAATATACCCTCGAAAACCGACCACTAGACGACTGGTCTAATTTAACTTATAGTACCGCCCATGAACGAAAAAACGAATGACACACGCCTGCATGTTTTAGATGTTGGCTACCAATTAATAGTGAACAACGGCTTTAACGGCGTTGGCTTATCGCAATTGCTTAAAGAAGCGGACGTGCCGAAAGGGTCGTTTTACCACTACTTTAAATCGAAAGAGCAATTTGGCGAGGCTCTGATCCAGCACTATTTTGAGACCTACATCAGCAGAGTTGAAACTATTTTGGTTCATGGTGAAGGCAACCATTACCAGAGAATTGTCAGTTATTTCACTCGATGGTCACAGATTGAAAACGGCACCTGCAATGCTCATAAATGCTTGGTCGTTAAACTCAGCGCGGAAGTTTCTGATCTTTCTGATCCTATGCGCCAAGCGCTATTAAAGGGTGCAGAAAAAGTGACGAATACCATCGAACAGTGCATTGTCGGCGGTATTGAAGATGGCTCCATAAAGGTTGAAGAGAGCCAAGAAGCAGCTCAGAACCTATACTCAATGTGGTTAGGCGCCAGCTTATTGAGCAAGCTGAGCCAAAGCTCACATAGCTTACAGTCAGCTTTGAGCCTTACCGAACGAATTTTAAAAGGTGAAAGCTAATAACGCGCAGCGCGCTTTATTGGCTTTAACTTAAAAAAATCACCCGCCCTCTTATCAATTTGATGACGGCGGGATTTTTAGACAACAAGACTAGACGACTGGTCTAATTCTAAATGTATAAAATACACAATTAAGGACATCCAATGACTCAACAAGACAATCGCCGAATCGTATTGGCTTCTCGCCCAGTTGGCGCACCGACTCAAGACAACTTCCGTTTAGAGACAATAGCTGCGCCAAGCATCAAAGACGGCGAGATGTTACTTCGCTCAGTTTACCTTTCTCTAGACCCATACATGCGTGGTCGTATGAGCGATGCTAAATCCTACGCAGATCCCGTTGCGATTGATGAAGTGATGGTAGGCGCAACCGTATGTCAGGTTGAAGAATCAAACCACGCTGATTACGAAATTGGCGAGTGGGTACTGGCTTACACAGGTTGGCAAGATCTTGGTGTGTCTAACGGTGAAGGCCTTATCAAACTAGGTAAAGAACCAACGCACCCTTCTTACGCGCTTGGCATCATGGGTATGCCTGGTTTTACTGCTTACATGGGCTTGCTTGATATCGGCCAACCTAAAGAAGGCGACACGCTAGTCGTTGCAGCAGCAACAGGTGCTGTAGGCGCAACCGTTGGACAAATCGGCAAACTAAAAGGCTGTCGTGTTATCGGCGTTGCAGGCGGTCAAGAGAAGTGTCAGTACGCGAAAGAGATTCTTGGCTTTGATGAATGCATCGACCACAAAGCTGACGACTTCGCGGAGCAATTGGCTAAAGCGTGTGACAACGGCATCGACGTTTACTTTGAAAACGTTGGCGGCAAGGTATTCGATGCAGTAATGCCTCTGCTTAACACAGGTGCTCGTATTCCTGTGTGTGGCCTTATCTCTCAATACAATGCGACTTCACTGCCTGAAGGACCAGATCGTATGTCTAGCCTGATGGGTATGCTGCTTGTTAAAAGAATTAAGATGCAAGGTTTCATCATCTTTGATGACTACGCACACCGTTACAACGAATTTGCTGTTCAAATGACAGAATGGTTGTCTCAAGGCAAGATGCACTATCGTGAGCACCTGGTTGAAGGTCTAGAAAATGCGCCACAAGCATTCATGGGCCTATTGGAAGGTCAGAACTTCGGTAAGCTTGTTATCAAAACGAACGAAGCTAAATAAATTCAATAAACTGAACCCGTTAACTAGGTAGAATCATGATTACTTTGCATCACCTGAATAAGTCGCGCTCAAAGCGCATCATCTGGCTATTGGAAGAGCTTGGGGTAGATTACCAAATCAAACCCTACCAACGAGACAGTGTCACTTTTCTTGCACCACCAGAACTCAAATCCATTCACCCATTGGGTAAATCTCCTGTCATTGAAGACGATGGCGTCGTGATCACTGAATCTGGTGCTATCACGGAATACCTAATCGACAAATACGGTCAGGGTAAGTTCGCACCTACACGCGGCACCGCAAACTACGTTGAGTATTCGCAATGGCTTCACTTCGCTGAGAGTTCAGGTATTTTGCCAATGCTGCTTAAGATCTTTGTAATGAAGGACGGCTGCGAAACTAACTTCCTAGGCGGTTATGCAGACGATGAAAACCAAAAGATCTTAACTTACGTGAATAATGCACTTGAAGGTAAAACCTACTTGGTTGCAGACACATTAACAGGTGCAGATTTTATGATGTCGTTCATCGTAGAAATCGTTGGTAACTTTGGTGCAACTGCGCTTTACCCTAACATCGCTAAATACGGTGAACTTTTAAAGAGCCACCCTGCTTACCAAAAAGCTGAGCAAGTAGAGCTAGAACACTCGAACTGATCGAGTTTCACTCAAACACGTGCTTGCTAGAGTAAACACAAGAAACTAAATGAAGCCAAAGCCGATTTATCTTCTGCTTTGGCTTCTCATTTGTCTTCATTTCGACAACAATACCGAACTCTAACTGAACAGCCATAGAGTTTGATCTTAATGCCAACAAACGTCGCTCAATACACACCTCTGCACCTAGCAAACACGAATGTCGATTTAGCGCTACCGACTCGTTTTACGTTTCCGTATTACTATACCCCGCACCCTGTGTGTGAATTCGCTATGCTGCAGCTTCAGCAATCACTTGTCGACTGTGGTGTGAATGAAACCTCGCAAGGTAATCTCTACGCTGTGCTTCTTGTTCAGAATCCAACCACACAAGGGTTAGGTTACCTTTCTGCGTTTTCAGGCTTGCAGTTAGATCCGGCTTTGGTCTCTCAGTTAAACAACATTCACTTTGTTCCACCAGCCTTCGATTCAAAACAGTTTCAATCTCAAAACAGTGCGAACCTTGCTCGACAATTGCAGCTCTCGGACGACATTGAAAAGCTGCAACAGTCGCACAATCTAGACACATTATTGGCCGAGCTTGAAGGGTTAAAAATCGAATCAGCAAAAGCTATCGAAGCCTTTCAGTTAGCAATGGCCGCAAACAAAGCTCAGCGTAACGAACTCAGAGAACAAGCCAATCAAGAAAAAGCATTAGGGAATCTAGAGTCAGCGGCGAATTTGCTCAAACAACTGGGCAATCAAAGTAGCCAAGAGAAACGTGACCTAAAAGCACTTCGTATTGAGTGGAAACAGAAGATCGCAGAGCGCCAATCACAAATTGATTTGATTGAAAGCGAACTGAAAAACCGTAAGCAAGATCACCAAGCAGTTTCACAACAGTTGGAAACTCAACGCCTCTCTCACTATCGCTTTATCAATCAAGCCAAGCAATCTAAGAATTTACTCGAGTTGCTCGATGGTAAAGACGCGCTTGAAGGCTCTGGTGACTGCTGCCTACCAAAGCTGCTTAACTTCGCCTTTGAACACGGGTTCAAGCCGTTAGCTTTGTCTGAATTTTGGTGGGGATTACCGCCTACAGACATCATTCGACAACACGCAAACCTCTACCCTGTTTGTCAGAGTAAAAGCTTTGAGATCCTCGAACACCAGTTAAGTGGCATAGAGCTAGAAGATAACCCGCTTATCGTGAACCCTGCGGTTGGTAAGTCTTTTAATATTGTTTATGAAGACGATGAAATCGTAGTCGTCAATAAGCCAGAAGAGTTCTTGTCGGTTCCCGGTAAGTTCATCGAAGATTCAGTTTATACCCGCATAAAAGCGCGTTACCCGGATGCGACTGGTCCTTTGATTATCCATAGGTTGGATATGTCGACGTCAGGTTTGTTGATCTTGGCGCTCACGGCGGAATCAAACAAGCATATTCAGAAGCAGTTCATTAATAGAACCGTAGAGAAACGCTACACCGCTTTGTTAGATGGCGAGATAACGGGCGAATCTGGCAATATCAGCCTTCCTTTGCGCGGCGACATCACGGACAGACCAAGACAACTGGTTTGTCACCAACACGGCCGAAATGCAGAGACCCATTGGCAAGTGGTTAGCACTCACAATGGCAAAACCAAGGTTCACTTGTACCCTAAAACAGGGCGAACCCACCAGCTGCGAGTGCACTGTGCTCATCCATTAGGGCTTGCTGTACCTATTCGTGGTGACGACTTATACGGATACAAACGCGAGCGCTTACACCTGCACGCTGGCTACTTAAAGTTGATTCACCCGACAACCGGTGAATGGATGGAGTTTGAAGTGCCTTCCGAGTTCTAAACTCTAACTTATCGAGCTAAGACTCTTATCTCACTCAATATTTGATCTCATAAAACGCATCAAGGTTCTACAACTGCTTAAGGTATAGAACCCTGATATTTAATTTTAATGTGATTATCACAGTTCATTAGCGTACTTTAGTTACTGAGTTCAATACTGCAGACGCCTAGCCCATCACATCTTTGCGCTGGTCAACACATTCGAAAGAGCCCATTTCGAACTCGCGACAGATCCATGGTCGGTTTTCGTAGATAGTACACATCAGTGTTTCTCTATCTACCGCAGAACACCAGCCGTCGTCTAAGCGCTTCATGGTTTCACCGCCCCATTCATCATAAGCGATGTGCTCTTCAGGTACGCCCGTATCTGTGATGATCATAACCTCTAAACGACAACAGCATGCCTGACAATTTGCACAGGTTACTTCGGGTTCGGTTACGTTCTTTATATCTATCGTCATAAGTGACTACACTGCTAAATTTTGCGTATAGTAATCGAAACCGCCCGCTACGGCTAATAAAGATAGTGCGGCGCGGCGTTTTCATTGATGTAGAAATAACAAAGGGCGCTGTGATTCACTCACAACACCCATAATATTTCGACTTTTCAGCGCGGCTTATCGCCACAGGCTCTATTTAGAACAGGCTCGCGAAGAACAGCTTAACGTAGTCTATTAAACGTTTGAACAAACCGCCCTGTTCAACCGCTTCAAGCGCGATCAAAGGCTGAGTTTGAACATCTTCGCCATCAACGGTGTAATGAACCACACCTAGAGTTTGACCTTCTGCAATTGGCGCTTTCAGTTCAGAGTTAAGCTCGATAGATGCAGTCAGCTTTTTACTGTCTGACTTAGGCAACGTAATGAACGTGTCTTCTGCCACACCTAATTTCAATGTGTCTTGCTCACCAAACCATACCTTCTCTTCAGCCACTTGATCGCCGCCTTTATGCGGGTTTAGTGTATCGAAGAAACGGAAACCGTAGCTCAACAGCTGTTTGCTGTCTGATTCACGGCTCTTAACGCTTGATGCGCCCATCACAACCGCGATAAGTCTCATCTCACCTTGTGTCGCTGAACTCGCCAAACTGTAGCCAGCACCAGAGGTGTAGCCCGTTTTCATGCCATCAACGGTTAAGCTTCTATCACGCAACAAGCCATTACGGTTATGTTGAGTGATGCCGTTGTAACTGAAAGAGCGTTCGCTGTATAAGCCATACACATCCGGTAAATCACGAATAATGGCACGACCGAGTAACGCGATATCGTAAGGAGTCGAATAGAGGTCGTCTGCATCCAAACCATGTGCATTGGCAAAATGGGTGTTTTCTAGCTTCAGAGAGGTAGCCCAAGAGTTCATCAGGTCAACGAATGCATCTTGTGAGCCTGCAACATGCTCTGCAATCGCAACGCTAGCATCATTACCGGATTGAATAATCAAGCCACGATAAAGATCCATCATTGCTACATCGGTGTTTACTTCGATGAACATTTTTGAAGAGTCTGGGAAGTTCTTCGCCCACGCGTTCTCACTGATTCGTACCTGATCATCAGCAGAGATGTTGCCTCGCTTCATCTCTTGACCTGCCACATAACTGGTCATCAGTTTGGTCAAGCTTGCTGGGTTTAACTTCGTATGTGCGTTTTTTTCTACCAGCACATCACCAGAATTAAAATCAATTAACACATACCCTTTTGCGCCTAGGCTAGGTGGGCTTGGTACTATAGAAGGTGCTGCGATAGCTGCATTACTTACCATCGCGGCGTTACTTACAATGAATATACTTAATAGAGGGAGAGAGTATTTGGAAAACAGTTTCATTGAATCAAACCTAAGTTAACGTTTTGAGCAGTATAGACAAATGCTAGCAAAAGAAGCGCGAACTTTACGTTGCTTTACGTATTTGTACCATTCGTTACAAATAAAAAAGTATAATCTGCGATCTGACCATATTTTCCACAACTAATATTTACTCCACGAATGCATTCAACGCCTAATGCTATCGCTCAGGCATGCGTCTAAATAACATTTCAACAAAGCCAGTAATACGCTGTTTGCTCTCGCTTGGCTCTAAATCAGGTTGGATGCCAGACTGTGCTAATGCTTGCCATTGTACGACCTCTGAGTTAGGTACGAAAAACGCAATGTACAACGACCCTTTCTCCGCGACTTTACCTTCACCATCGTAAAATGGCACACCAGTAAATAGCTTAATCGCATCGAAGATAGACTCATCGTTCAGTTCCGATTCTTCCGCTAATCCAAAGCCTACAACAACATCACCGACACCATCCTGCTTTAACTGATAACCTTTACTTGAGAGCTGTTCTTGAATCGAATCACGCACTAAATCGGTTACCACGGTTTCATCGTATTTTTGAGAAAGGTAAACCTTTTCTGACTCAGGGTGCCAGGAGTACGTCATCACGCCGTGTTTCATGAAACCAAAGTCACCGCTAGTGACCACACCATAATTGTGTGTGGGTGGTATTTCTTGCGTAGAGCATGCGGTCAGCCCAATAGCCATCAAAGCCAATAGTGCTGCTTTTTTTATGCTTTTTGTTGCACAAATGGATCGTTTTATCATTCGAGGCTTCCTTACCTATATAAGAATAACTATCAATTCAACCTCCAACATAAATAGTAATTATGTTAATAGAAAGGTCATTAAACGTTTGCGTAATCGCTAACCTTCACCTCTGTCTGTTTTGGGGGTTTAATCACAAAAACAGAGTTGGTATAGTTCTCCCCGTTAAACAAAACCAGACCATTCGAGGCACGGAGCTTCCTCAATCATCTCATGAAGAGAAGAATTGGTACCGACAAAGTATCGGCAAATTTAAGAGGGTCAAACAATGGAATTCAATATGGTTGAAATTTTAGGTTACGCTGCGTCTATTATGGTCGCAATTTCATTAACAATGAAAGATATCGTTCGTCTGCGTGTCCTTAACTTTATTGGCTGTGCACTCTTCACAGCATACGGCATCATGATTGACGCATGGCCAGTTGCAGCCACCAACGGCTTTATCGCTTGTGTAAACATCTACTTCCTTGCAAAAATGCAAAAGGAAAAAAAAACGGAAGCGATGAAAGCAGCGAAAGCTTAAATTAACGATTAGCCTTTCAAATAATTCTGAAAAAGCCCAAATAAAGCGGATCTATTTGGGCTTTTTTATATCTGTTATTCCTCTACACGCTCACTACCTTCTACTTTTTCACCGTTCGGACATAGCGGGCGTAAAACATAGTAAGACCATGAATAAAAAACGCCGAACAGGATTGAGTTCGGCGTTTGACTCTACGTTAAGTGGTTTGTTTAAGGAGGTGGGGATAGAAAGCTCTCACCTCTATCAACAAATCAATACTATGAACACACTTTGGTCCAGCTACCGTCACTGCCCGGCTCAGAACTTGTCCACCAGTTAGCTTGGTAAATACTACCGTTGTGAACGACTTGGTCACCCGTGTTTGCATGGCTTGGATTACCTGCCCAATCTTTCTGAGGTAGATCTGGGTAAACAGTTAAACCTGCAGTATCACACGTACCAGGGTTTGTGCCACCATCGCCAGGGTTACCACCACCAGAGCTGATATCACCTAATGGTAGATCAGGTTGCTCGAAGCTAAAGGCATAGTCGACGCCATTCACGCTCACTGCATAGTTTGCAGGGCCTGAAATTGGCAAGTAATACACCATGTCTAGCTCATACACACCACCAGCAGGAAGATCTTCCCATGCAGGCAACGTGAACGCTACGCGGTGCATAGTACCGTCTAATCCGCCGATGTTATCCGCACGAGTATGACCCGAAGCAATCACAGACAAACCACCGCCCGATTGATCTTTCGCGTTATCAGGAGCTGATACTGGGATATCGAACTGGAACTCAGTTCCGCCCGGAAGTGCTTGCCCTGTGTTGTTCGTAAACGTGATCTTAGGGTTGATTGGGTAGTTTTGGTCACCGACTTTGAAGCCACCAACCGATACTGTGATATCTAGTGCTTCTGTTGGGATAGCGCCCGTCGCGACTTTGTTTCCATATGGTGTTGCAGACTTAAACTTATCGTAGATAGCTTTCGTCATTGTGTTACCCATGTGGAACTCACCGTTACCGCTGTTACACGCTTGCTCAGTCGTATCGATAGAGCTTCGGTTGCCATTCGCATCGAGAACATAACAGTTATAATCCCCTGCTAGTTCCCAGAACATAATGCCGCCGATCTCTTTGTCGATAACGTAGTCCGCTTTCACGTCGATAGACTGTTTATCTTCTGTTGAAAGGAATACGCCCTTCTCTGCGTTCCACAACCAAGGGGCAACCGCCACACTGTCGTAGTTTCTCGTGTAAGTGCCCGTTAGAACATCTGAAGGATCATTCACAGGATCAAGCTTGTAAGCTTCAGCGTAAGAGCCCCAAATACCATTCTCTAGGTTCTTCGCGTGCCACATAGGGTTAGAACCCGCGCCCATTTCGTTACCTTTTGGATCGGTATCGTGCCACATGTTGTCGATACCAATAGCGCCATGGCCACAGTTGTTTTTCTCGCCTTCACCCGTACCCGCTGAACATTCAGATTGGTTTGGCAGTGCTGCTCGGCCCCAAAGACCATTCTCACCACCCGTTACGCCTTGCCAACCACGAGTGTAGTAAGGCACACCGATGTTAATACGGCCTGCTGGCATAGAACCACGGAAGTAATGGTAAGCCCAATCCGTGTTCAGATAACCAATACCACCGTAAGCCGCCGTGTCGTATACGTTCCACTGCGCTAGCTCTGAATCTTTACCCGTATCAAACAAGGCTGCGTTATGACCTACGTGATCGTTCCACGCACCGTGAAGGTCGTAAGACATGATGTTTACGTAATCGAGGTACTTGGTTACATCGAATGTTTCCATACCGCGTAATAGGTAACCAGAAGAAGGCGCTGCGATCGTTAACATGTAGTGATTGCCATCTTGCGCAGACGCCGCATCGAGCTTCTCACGTAGCACTTTCATCAACACTTGGTACGACGCCCACAGGTATTGACGACGCGGCTCCATGAAGTCTTTGTCGTATGGGTTACCTGCGCCAGCCATAGAAGTTGGGTATTCGTAATCGATATCTAGACCATCGAACTGGTACTTACGCAGCATTTCGACCGCTGAAGTCGCGAATGTTTCGATACCTTGATGGTTGATAGAACCATCAGCATTGGTCGTCATGGTGTAGAAACCACCATCAGCCACGCGGCTGCCATCAGTCGCGAAGTGACCACCTGTTTCAGCCCAACCACCGATTGAGATTAACGTTTTCACGCCGTGTTTTTTCTTCGCTGTCGCTAATGCACCGAAGTGACCTTTGAAGCCTAATGCCGGATCAACTTCCACACCCGGCCACTCTTTACCAACCGCTGCGTTATTTGGATCGTTTACATCACCGACGTTTACTTTGCCATCTGAACCGATGCTCACGAAAGCGTAGTTAATGTGTGTGAGTTGTTCCCAAGGAATATCATTTACTAGGTAAGCAGCTTGTGGGTCATCCCCTGCACGCCAACTTGTGAAGTAACCAATGACACGACGGGGATGGTCTGCGCCCATTTTCTCACGGCCTTCATCATCGTAAATTGTACAGTAAGGAACATCGACACCTTGAGTTTGATATAAGCCATCAGGGCGACATGTGCTCACTGTTGGAGCGCCGTTCACGGTCAAAGATGCCAACGCAGAATCTGCAGTCGCACCTTGGTCGTCTGTTGCTTTCGCGTAAACTGCTAAAGAACCCGCTTGAGTTGTTGTGTAATCTAACGTGTAAGGGCTCGTTGCAGCAGTGCCCACAAGAGCACCCGCTACGTAGAAATCAACCTTATCAACCGTGCCATCGCTATCTGCTGCCGTTGCTGTCAGTGTGACTACACCACCAACATCAACAGATGTCACTGAAAGTGCAACTGAAACTGTCGGTGCTTCATTCCCTGGTTGTGCTGAATCAACAGAAACAGAAACCGCACTTGCAACACTTGCTGCGCCTTCATTATCCGTTGCAACAACAGAAACCTGATGATTACCCGACGTTGCAGCCCAAGTCGCTTCGAAAGGTGCCGCTGTGACTACCGCAACAGATGCGCCATCAACAAAGAACTCAACCGAAGCCACACTGCCATCAGAATCTAGTGCTGTTGCACTCAATACAACATTATCGCCTTCAGTAATCACGTCAGAAGCAGAGGGTGCCGTTAATGAAGCCGTTGGTACTTCATTTGGCGTACCGCCACCTCCGCCACCACTACACACATCAATCTTTTTCCATTGTGCATAGTCACCCTCAAATTGGCTCGGGTTGTTATTTTGATTCCAGTAATTCGCTGAGTACGCGCTGCCGTCATGTGAAACCTGATCACCACCGGTGTACACCGTGGCGGAATCCCACGCTTCTAACGTTGAACAATCCACAGCCGCGTAGCTGTTGAACGCCATTAAGCATGACGCGGTGAGAGTACTGAGTGTAAAAACTTTCTTGGCCACTCTTCCTTGGTTTAGGTGCATGTTAGCTGTCCCTTAAGTTATTGTTTCAAGATGCTTAATTTAAGTGTCATATTTCTCATCACTTAAATCTCTTCGCAAAACAACTGTAGGTAACAGTGCCAATTTAACACCTAAAATATTCGATATTTATAAAATGACTCGCATTAATTTGTTTATAGCATGCAATGAGTCGACACTTATTTTGCACGAACAACTAATATTAAATTTATTTCGGTACGCTAAAAAATATCGCCTAATTCGTATCCTTAATTACAAAACTCTATTCATATCTGCTTTATTTGTTCGTTCTGAAATTTCGTTTTAAAACTAACCAAAAGGGATTGATTTCGCCGTAGAACTGATTTCTTTTCTAAATTTGCCCACTTTTTCTTAACAATTGTGGTAGTATCGCGGATTTTTTTGACGAACCTCACATTTCCAATGCAAGTGTGGGAGAAATACATAGGCTCGAAAGAGCCAAATATAGCGAAGAAATAATGTCCAACTTGACGCAAGTCGCCAACGAAAACATCAACGCAGAATCTACTTCTATCGATTTCAATAAAGCTCAATCTTTGGGTGAAAAACTGGAACTCGGAAACCCAGTCTTTTGGCTTAGTGGCAGTTTTTTAACCCTCTTTGTCATCCTAGCCTTCACCAACACCTCCGTGTTGTCCGAACTTGTAAACATCGGCTTTAGTTATTCAACTAAGTGGTTCGGTGCTTTCTGGCAAGTCCTACTACTTCTCAACTTCATTATCGGTTTAGTGCTTGCACTAGGTCGCACCGGCCACGTTCGCTTAGGAACGCTTGCCCTACCTGAAATGACCACCTTTAAATGGATGTCTATCGTCCTATGTACGCTGCTAGCCGGCGGTGGTGTGTTCTGGGCAGCCGCAGAGCCTATCGCTCACTTTGTTTCAGCTCCGCCACTGTATGGCAACGCAGATCCTCAAGCGATGGCGTTCAATGCTCTATCACAATCTTTCATGCACTGGGGTTTCCTTGCATGGGCAATCTTAGGTGGTTTGTCTTCCATCGTGTTAATGCACTTGCATTACGACAAAGGCCTTCCTCTTAAGCCTCGCACTCTGCTTTACCCAGTACTTGGCGACAAAGCGATTAACAGTTGGGTTGGTAACGTTGTCGACGCATGCAGCATCGTGGCTGTAGCCGCAGGTACTATCGGCCCTATCGGCTTCCTTGGCCTACAAATCAGCTACGCACTGAGCGAACTGTTTGGCATTTCAGACAGCTTTGCAACTCAAAGTGTTGTTATTATCTTTGCTATCGCAATGTACACGCTTTCTGCTTTGAGCGGCGTGAACAAAGGTATCCAACTGGTAAGCCGTTACAACATCATCTTGTCTGTGTGTCTAATCGGCTACATCCTTCTTGTTGGCCCAACGAGCTTCATCGTTGATGGCTACCTGCAAGGTATGGGCGAAATGGTTGATAACTTCATCCCAATGGCGCTATACCGCCAAGATACAGCATGGCTAGGTGGCTGGACTGTGTTCTTCTGGGGTTGGTTCTTAGGTTATGGCCCAATGATGGCGATCTTCATTGCTCGTATCTCACGTGGCCGTACTATTCGCCAAATGATCGTTTCTATTAGCATCGTTGCACCGCTTGTAACGTGTTTCTGGTTCAGCATCGTTGGTGGTAGTGGTCTAGCGTTTGAATTAGAGAACCCAGGTGTGATTTCTAGTGCGTTCGAAGGCTTCAACCTTCCGGCGGTTCTTCTAGCAATTACCGCGCAACTGCCGTTCCCAACTCTGATTGCAATTCTGTTCCTGATCCTGACGACCACGTTCATCGTGACAACAGGTGACTCAATGACTTACACCATCAGTGTGGTAATGACGGGTACGACAGAGCCAAACGCAGCGGTACGTACTTTCTGGGGTATCATCATGGGTGCGGTAGCGATCGCACTTATCTCAATGGGTTCAGGCGGCATCTCCGCTCTACAGTCGTTCATTGTAATCACAGCGGTTCCGGTATCGTTTATCTTGCTCCCGTGTCTATGGCACGCGCCGAAGATCGCGAAGCAGATGGCAAGAGATCAAGGTATCGCTTAATACCTGACCCGATTTAGTTTCGGGTAGCGTAGAACACTAAAAAGCCACTCAAGTGATTCACCTGAGTGGCTTTGTTTTATCTGTTCGTTACTTCTATCTACGAAGCTTATTTCAACCGATAGTTCGGCTTATTGAAACTTTTCACCCGCAGCAACCATAAACGACATCTCAACCAGTAGCTCAGGATTAGCAAGTTCTGCTTTCACGCATGCACGGCTTGGCGCGCAGCCTTCAGGGAACCACGCTTCCCAAACTTCATTGAGTGCATCAAAGTTAGCGAAATCCGTGAGATAAATAGTCACTGACAATACGCGAGATTTGTCGCTGTCTACCAAACTCATCATTTCTTCGGCTTGTTCGAAGATTTGCTGAACCTGACTCTTAATTCCTGCTGTTGTATCCGTCTCTGCCACTTCCACAAAGCTTGCAATACCGTTAAAAACAGTTACATCAGACCAACGTTTGGTCGGGTTAATTCTATGAATTTTCACTGGTTATACTCTTCTTATAATTAGGGTGAACATCAGCGTAATCTAATCCAAATCGCGAATATTGAAAACAAAAATTGGAAAACTCGCGGTACCTTTTGAACAGCACTATCGCTTCCCCATTGCTTTGGTTCTCAACATCACTAGCCTTTAAGCCCCTATCGAGACAATAAGTCGCCACGTGTCAAATCTCTAGATAAATATATTAATTATTATTCTCAATGCGAAATTTAATCTGAACTCTTGCGGTCATATTCAAGGATTTTATTAAATGGAGTACTTTTATGCATGTTCAAACCTATGATTTAAAACAGAGTAATGTGGGATATAACCTTGGAGTGGTTGGAGTAGCATTAGTGCTCGCTTGGATTGGAATTTATAAGTTTACGCCAACTGAAGCGATGCTCATTGAACCGCTAATCGCGAATCATCCTGCAATGAACTGGCTTTACAATCTGTTCTCAGTACAAGCTGTGTCTAACATGGTGGGTGGCGCGGAGATCATCGTCGCGATTGGATTGATCGTTGGATTTAAGAAGCCGACAGTAGCTTTCTACTCAGGCATTGCTGCATCGGCTATCTTTGTTGTGACACTTAGCTTCCTGGTTACAACGCCAAACGCTTGGAAAGTATCGGATGGCATCTTAGTCACTAACTTCTTCCTAGTGAAAGATATCCTGTTTTTGGCTATCGCGATTAGCGTAATCGAACATAACAAACCTCAGAAGTAACCGTAAATCTAGAAGTGGCCAAACCTAGAAGTAACCTTAAACCTTTAAATAAAAAGACTCGAAGCTGGCTAGAAGGACGCTGCCAGCTTCTAATGTATAAGGCACTGATAGTCACCTAGTCAGCTAAAACCTTACGATAATAATTAGCATCTTGATGTTCTCCTTTAAACACCGCGTAGCTCTCAACATACTCGACCAATTCAAAACCGGTATTGGATAAGATTTTGTTGGAACCGATATTGCCCACTAACGCATAGGCATCAACATATTTAAGGTTGGTCTGTTCCTCCAAATAGAGTAGAAACTGCTTTACTGCGTTAGACGCAATGCCTTTTGAAGCAAAGGAACTACCTACTCGATACCCTAGCTCTCCACTATGGGCGATCTGGTCGATATCGCGGATGTTGATTCTTCCACAGACAGTGCCATTGGCATCTTTGATCAACATAGGAATCATCTCACCATTCTCGTATTCAGTTAGAAAGCTGGTGATTTGCTCAGTCACACCTGCATTTGAATAGAAGCTATCACCCCTAACTGGAATAAATTGCTCAAACCACTCTCGATTTTCGACCTCAAAATCCAAAAGCGCACTCGCGTCATTCGGTTGAAGTAAGTGTAAAAATACATCCATGACAAATACTCTAATGTTTCCCTAAAAAGCCGCACCTTATGATTCATGAACCACGGCTTATTAATACGGTTACGGTAAACCTCTCAATTTCTTGGCTGGGTTACCTGCATAGATACCTTTCTCAGTAATGTCTTTCGTTACCACACTGCCCGCGCCGATTACTGCACCTTCGCAAATGCTGACAGACAGAACCGTAGCGTTAGAACCGATCGTGACGTTGTCAGCTATCAAGGTACGCCCCCAACTTTCAGGATTAGGATCTGGCTTTCCCTCTTTGAATAAGTCGTTGGCAAACATGACTCCGTGACCAACAAAGCAGTCACTTCCAATGGTCACATACTCACAGATAAAGGTGTGAGATTGAATCTTGCTTCTCGCACCTATCACGGTGTTCTTTTGAATCTCAACAAAGGGGCCAACGAACACATCATCTTTAAGCTCACAGCCATAAACGTTATTTGGCTCGATGATAGTGACATTCTCGCCACAGGTAATATCAGTAATCTGTGACTTTAATACTCTTGGACTTGCCATACTTCACTTCCTCTCGACATTAGCGTCACAATTCAACCTAAGAGATTGTGCCTTAAGCATTAAAGTGCAGCAAATAGATATGTTGAGAGTTGGCAATGGATCAGAAATTCTGCATAAATTAAAACAGCCCCACCAGCACAACTGACAACAGCACCCCACCGATAAAACTTGGGGCGTGGAATGGCTGAGCTTTAGATCTAACGTACTCTTTTTGAAGGTCTTCTTGGTAAGTTTTAACGGCGAGTTCTTTTACGTAGTTATTTTGCATAATAAGCTCCTTCTTAATCAGTAAGAGAAGCTTAAGACTTGAAGTTAGGTTGAGGTAAAGCAAAAAATCAGATTAATTGAACACTTTATTTTTGTTACTCGAGGATTACCCTGAACACATCGTTATTCACGCCGCCAACATCTACTAACTCTCCCGGTTTCATTAGAAGCGAGGTGTTCAGCTGTCGTGTGGAACGTGGCTCTTTTGTTTCTCGAATCACTAACATATCGACAAAGTAGCCTGAGTCTTGCTTTGATATTGAGCCCGAAAACGTAACGCTTTCAACCCTATCGGCAAGGACTGAATTGAATGTTTTATCCTCTAAAACACCTGCGGCGATGGATGTATCACCATAAAATAGCGTGATGGTTGTTGGGTCGGGTACCAACTCTTGATTGGACGAACACCCTATTAGGGTAAGGCATAGCAGTAAAATGGCTCGAAATTGCATAAACTGGTTTTCTTTATTACGTTAAGCGTCTGTTTTTCATATTAAAACACTTCAACCTTATAAATACCATGTTTACGGGATAAGCTTAGGTGTGTCGCTTCGATGGACTTGAGTAATGAAGTGAACGGATCAGATCTCGGCCTGTTGAGTTTGCTCCCTATTTGGAAGCTAAACCGAGATCTGATCGATATTATCGAGAAGGGTTCAATTGATTTATGCAACAACGTCTTGTGGAGGTGTCCCTTCACAGTTAGAAACGACAGCATCAATTTGTACTAAAGCATTCATTGGGATTTCTGAAACCCCTACTACCGTTCTTGCAGGCAGCTCAGCATTAAAGAATGTGGTGTAGACTTCGTTTACCACATCAATATCTGAAATATCCTTAAGTTGAATATTAATTTTCACCGTATCGTCCATGCTATGGTCAACGCTTTCAATTATCGCCTTAATATTGTTTAAACATTGTTCCGCTTGTTCTTTTACCCCGCCAGCAACGATTTCATTTGTTTTCGGATCTAAAGGTAATTGGGCTGAAATATGATTGTAGTGAGAGAAAGCAACAGTATGCGAATAAGGCATGAATGGTGCAGAAACAGTATTATTGGTTTCAATAACCAGTAAGCGAGTGTCTTCTGGTAATTGCGGCGGTGTACCGTCGCCATGTGAAATGGATGTATCAATTTGAATTAAAGCACCCATTGGTAATTCAGCTGCGTTAACAACAGTACGAGCAGGAACGTAGCTTGGGAAGAATTTAGCACATACTTCATTTACCACTTCCGCATCTGCGATATTTTTTAGGTAGATAGTCGTTTTAACCACATCATTCATGACGTGTCCGATGCTTTCTAAAATAGCTTTAATGTTTGATAGACATTGCGCTGTTTGCGCTTTGATACCACCATCAACCAACTCACCTGTGGCTACATCTATAGGCAACTGAGCTGAAAGATTGTTGTAGTGAGAAAAGGCTGCAGTCTGCGTAGACACAGCACTTTGAGGTGCGTTATCCGTATTTCTTGAGACCTTAATTAGCGCGCAAGGAGCTTGTGGTTTAGTGCCTTCACCGTTAGAAATAAGCGCATCCATTTGAACCAGCGCATCGCTGCTTGGCAGTGCAGTGACACCCACGACAGTGCGTGTTGGAAGGCTGTTGTGGAAGAAGTTTTTGTAAACTTCATCAATAGCATCGATATCAGAAATATTCTTAACGAAAACATTAATCTTCACGACATCATCCATAACATGGTCGATGCTTTCAACAATCGCTTTAATATTATTCAAACATTGTGCTGCTTGATCTTTAATATCACCGATGACTATTTCACCCGTTTTAGGGTCAATCGGAAGTTGAGCAGAAAAGTTATTATAATGAGAAAAAGCGACCGTTTGTGTAGATACAGAATTAATTGGTGCGTTTTCAGTGTTTCTTGAAATTTTAATGATATCGCTACTCATCGGTATTATCCTTTAAATAAAATAGGTATACGTATTTATATTTAACAATCGTATTTGGAAGAATGATTAAAGTAGCGCCATGTTAAGTGAATTATTTTAGGGTAAACGTGATATCCATCAGACTCTCAGTTGACTATAAATCAGCAAGTTACAGAATAATTAGTCATCAAACGACTAATTATCCGTCGTACTAGGCTTTATCAACTGCTAAATTATCTTTAATTTTAAGTCTATTCAATAATCCTGAATACTCTCTCTGATAGTACGGTGAGTAATTCCAGAATTTTAGATAATATTTGATAGGTTGTTCACACTAAAACTTCGTTAATAGCTAAGTTAGTGAGTTTCTCCCCTATACCTGTGCATAAACTCTTAGGCTATTTAATTAATTATTTTCGAGAGCTTATTTTATATAAGTACGTTAATAATATATTCGAGAATCAAATACCTACAATCTGACAATGCCTATGATTAGATACATTTACTCATATAATTCAACAAATATGAGCAATCGTCACCATAGCTTTTGGCATTATAGCTCTCAACACATAGTTTCGTTGAAAGAAGAACTAAACCGCTCTTGGAGTAGTATTGAAGTGGCGCTTAAATTCGCGGCTAAATTGAGATGGGCTGGAGTAACCGACTCGACGTGCAGCATCACTAATACGAAGGCCTTCTAGTTGAATCAGCTCTTTGGCTTTATTAAGTCTAACCTTTTTCAAGTATTGAAGAGGTGATTCAAAGGTGACATTACGGAATGCATTGTGGAAGGCAGACACGCTCATGTTGGCTTCGTCAGCAAGCGATTGAACGGTGATGGTTTGGTCGTACTCTTCATGCACTTTAGACAGCGCTTTGGCAACACGTGCGTAATGGCCATCATGATGAGCTAAATCAAACAGCACACGCCCTTCTGAACCGGTTAATGCGCGGTAGACAATCTCCGTTACCATGGCATCGCCCAATATGTTGGCCTCAATGTCGCAATGCAGCGTTTTCACCAATCGGGTAAAGCTCTCTAGCATTTGCTCTTCCATTGGCGTCGATTCTAAGCCACTCGAGTTCTGTTTGTGCTTGTTGCAGTAGCTCTCTAAGAAGCCTTGATCTTCGAGCTTTTTGACTAAGCTATGCAAGCGTTGAGAATCAATGCTAATCGACAAGCCAAGCAATGGTTCACCATTAACAGGCAAGGCTTCGCACTCTAACGGCATTGGCACACCCACCACAAGATAATCACCTGCAGCGTAAGTCACTGGCCTTTCGCCAATGTAGATGTTCTTTTTACCCTGTCCGAGCATGATAATGCCAGACTGGTAAGTAAATGGCTGACGCTGATTCCCTCCACTGCTTCTATACAACCACACGCCGCTAATTTCAGTTTCTCTGATCCCTTCGAGATCATCCCAACCTTTGTGTTCTACATATGACTGTAACAACTGAGCGAGTGTTTTCATAAGTGGCGACTTTCCATTCCAAGTGCTAAGAGTAAGTAAGCTAAAGCAGAGGAAGAATATCAAGTTTGTAGAAATAGGCAATTTATTTGGAGGAACAGCTCTTCATTGACCTAGATTACTGTACTAATATGCAAATATAGAAATTGAGCAATAAACCAAAATAACAAATTTCGCTTTACACAAGGAATCTCTGATGCAATTTACTTACGTTAACCCTACTGTTATCCATTTCGGCCAAGGCCAAATCAACGCTATCAGCCAAGCGGTTGATACTTCGAAGAAAGTACTGGTCATCTATGGTGGCGGTTCAATCAAGAGCAACGGTGTTTACGACCAAGTTGTAGAATCTTTGAAAGATCACTCTTGGATCGAGTTCTCTGGCGTTGAAGCAAACCCTACCAAAGAGACGCTAGACAAAGCAGTCGCTCTTGTTAAAGAAGAAAACGTAGAATTCATTATCGCTGTTGGCGGTGGTTCAGTAATCGACGGCTCTAAGTACGTTGCTGCAGCGGCTAAATATGACGGCGACGGTTGGGACATCCTAACGGGCAAACACCAAGTAACTGAAGCGACGCCAATCGGTGCGGTACTGACACTTCCTGCGACAGGTTCTGAATCTAACATGGGTGCGGTAATCACGCGTAAAGCGACTCAAGAGAAGCTTGCTTTCCTTAACCCTGCAGTACAGCCTAAGTTTGCGGTTATGGACCCAGATGTAATGAAGTCTCTACCTGAGCGCCAATTGATCAACGGTTTAGTTGATGCGTGGGTACACGTGTGTGAGCAATACATCACGATGCCAACAGACGCGATGGTTCAAGACGGTTACGCGGAAACACTGCTTAAGAACCTACTTGTACTGGGTAAGCAATACGACGAGCGTGACAACGACGCATGGCGTGCAAACCTAATGTGGACAGCAAACCAAGCGCTTAACGGCCTAATTGGTACGGGTGTTCCTCAAGATTGGGCAACTCACATGATTGGCCACGAATTCACAGCACTATGGCACGTAGACCACGCACGTTCGCTTGCGATTGTTCAACCTTCACTACTTCGTAACCAAATCGAAGCAAAACGTGGCAAGCTAGAGCAAATGGGTCGTAACGTATTTGGCCTAGAAGCGGGTGCTGATTTAGCAGAACGCACAATCGCTGCAATCGAAGCGTTCTACCACAGCCTAGACGTAGCAACCATGTTTGACGGCTACGAAACAAACAAAGCAACGGCGATTGACAATGTTGTCGCTCAACTTGAATCACACGGCTACCTACAACTTGGTGAGAATCAAGCAATCACGCCAGAGAAAACACGTGAGATTCTAGAGTCTGCGATTCACTAAGAATCGGGAAAATAGAGAGAAAGTAAAGATAGTGGTCATACAACGATGAATTTTCACATCTGACTGAACCCATTACTTTTTTCTTTCGTACAACAGAAGCAGCGTTCATTTTGGGCGCTGCTTTTTAATTTGCCCTACAAGATGCTATTAAATTCTCATAAGTCCCTAATTTTATGTGCAATCATATTTCTATATTGTTAAGGTAAACCTGTCTCTTTACTAGGTATGAACAACGATTTGAACAATCTCAAGGAAATGGTTAAGTTTAAGTCACTTAACAAGTGGTATGGTGATTTTCATGCCCTAAAGGATATCGATTTAAATATTGAACAAGGAGAGATAGTGGTGATTTGCGGGCCGTCTGGTTCGGGTAAATCAACATTGATCCGTTGTATCAATCAGCTAGAACCTTTCGAAAGTGGCGAACTTTCCGTGCTAGAACAAGTACTCCCGAGTAAGTTCAACACACCGGGCCAAGTCGGAATGGTGTTTCAGCACTTTCATTTATTCCCCCATCTTACCGTGCTTGAGAACCTAACTCTGTCGCCAATTCGTACGCTTAAAAAAAGCAAACAAGAAGCCGAGAAGATAGCAATGCACTATCTAGAGCGTGTGCACATTGCAGAACAAGCCAACAAATACCCAGTGCAACTTTCTGGCGGCCAGCAACAACGCGTGGCTATCGCCCGTTCGCTGTGTATGAAGCCGGAATTACTCTTGTTTGACGAACCCACTTCAGCGCTTGATCCGGAGATGATCAACGAAGTGCTCGATGTGATGGTTGAACTGGCGAGCGAAGGCATCACTATGGTGTGTGTGACCCACGAAATGGGCTTTGCAAAACAAGTGGCCGACCGCGTTATCTTCATGGATGAAGGACAAATTGTGGAATCGAATACTCCACAATCGCTTTTTGAAACCCCTCAACATGAACGTACTCAAGCGTTCCTAAATCAGATCCTGACTTATTGATGTTGATTCGAATTATTAAACCCGCCCTATCTGCTTTGGTACAGATTGTTGTACTGGCGGCTGCTGTTGTTTGGATTCTCGACTCTGGTGCACAAACCATGGGATACAGCTGGCAATGGGAGCGTGTGCCGGACTATATTGCTTTCTATGAAGATGGTGAATGGTGGCCTGCAGAATTAGTTGAAGGGCTACTAGTTACCATCAATATCTCTTTGATTTCTTTGGTTGCAACGCTGGTGATTGGCTTAACCACAGCCCTATTGCGAAACTCCAATTCGGTGGTTGGACGCACCTTAGCCACCAGCTATGTTGAGTTGATTCGTAACACGCCGTTATTAGTACAAATTTATTTGCTCTATTTTGTATTTGGCCCCGTATTAGGGCTGGATCGTTTTAGCACTGCCGTTTTGGCCTTGGCACTTTTCCAAGGTGCTTACACCGCCGAAATCTTCCGTGCTGGTTTAAATGGTATTGCGAGAGGACAATTTGAAGCAGCTCAATCTTTGGGTTTATCAAAGACCTATACTTACTGGGATGTGATTCTTCCTCAGGTGGTGCAACGCACCTTGCCACCTTTGACTAATGAAGTGATCTCTCTTATCAAAAACTCTTCGATTGTGAGTGTCATGGCTATCTTTGACCTAACAACCGAAGCCAGAAACATAGTTTCTGAAACCGCGATGCCATTTGAGATTTGGTTCTCTGTGGCGATCATTTACCTTGCACTTACACTTTCACTTTCTGCCTTTGCAGCTTGGCTTGAGCATAAGCTCGGAGCTAACTGGCGAACACAATAAGGATTTATCAGCATGAAGCTATTTAAAACCGCAATTACAGCCCTACTTGCGCTTGCCGTCAGTTTGCCTGCACTTGCTTCTGAAACGCCTAACCTAGACAAAATCAACGAACGTGGCTCTCTACGCGTTGGTATGTCGACATTTGTTCCTTGGGCGATGCGTAACAAACAAGGCGATCTTGTTGGCTTTGAAATCGATGTAGCAAAACGTCTTGCTGAAGATTCTGGCTGGAAAGTTGAATTCGTACCGACGGCATGGGACGGCATCATCCCTTCTCTACTTTCGAACAAGTTTGATGTAATCATTGGCGGTATGTCTATCACTGAAGCTCGCGCTAAAAGCGTATTGTTCACTGAACCTTACTCGCACTCCGGCGTCCAACTGGCGGCGAATAAAGAGCTAGCAGAAGGTTATACACAAATCTCTGATTTTGATTCTCGCCGTGTAAAAATCGCTGCGCGTCGTGGTGCGTTCACAGTTCAAGTGGCTCGTGAAACCTTCCCTAAAGCGAAAGTTCTACAGTTCGATGACGATGCTCAAGCATTCCAAGAAGTGTTAAACGGAAACGCGCACGCAGTTATCGCGTCTAGCCCGAAACCAGAACATGAAGCGATTAAAAACGCAGACACGCTATTTATTCCATTCGAAGAACGCCTATCAAAAGGTAATGAAGCATTTGCAGTTCGCCTAGGTGAAACTGACAAGACAGAATTCTTCAACGAGTGGATCAAAGCACGTACTGAAGACGGTTGGTTGAAAGAGCGTTACGAGTACTGGTTCTCTACTCTAGATTGGCAAGACCAGATTGCTCAAGGTCAGTAATCAACTGCCAATTAGACGCTAAAGAACCAATCAAGGCAGTACCTTGCTGGTACTGTCTTTTAAGAAACACCCGAGATAGCTATAAACTCATAGCCACTCTCACAGCATATTAATTATCATTGTTTAAACAGGAATGACGTGAGTAGTACTAGCGCATTATCAACGCCCAAGCCCAACCTTCACACGAAGCCTTGGTATCAACGCCTCAATCTATTAGATGGAGTGTTGTTTGCGATCATTTTCGCGTTCGCAGGTTGGCTTTATTATCGTTCCGCTGTTGGTATTAACTACCATTGGCGCTGGGAAGATGCGTTTACCCTGATTTTCATTCCGCCTTCTCAAGGCAATATTCCTTACTTTTTCCAAGGCTTGATCGCGACACTGCGCTTGAGTGTTTGGAGCATGGTTTTAGCACTCTCTTTTGGCACATTACTTGGCGTTGCTAGGCACTCTAAAATTGCTTTCTTTCGTACGCCTGCACTGATTTTTATCCAACTGGTTCGAAATATTCCACCACTGGTTTTTGTCTTCATATTCTATTTCTTCGTTTCTAACCAACTGATTCCATTACTTGGTTTAGAAAGTATCTTACGTGAACACAACGGCGAGATTAACGCTGTTCAAGCCTTTCTGTTTGGTCCTGCTAACCTTTGGGAAAACTTGGCGTCTGGTGTTATCTGTATTGGTTTGCTCTCTTCGGCTTACATCGCAGAAGTGATTCGAGCTGGCTTAGAAAGTATTCCTAAAGGGCAATGGGAAGCGGCCGATTCACTCGGCTTATCGGCGTTGTCTAAGTATCGATTTGTGGTTGGCCCGCAAGTATTAACGGCCATCACACCGCCTTTAGCAGGTCAGGCAATTTCTCTAGTAAAAGATACCTCGATTGTATCCCTGATTTCGATTCAAGAGATGACATTTGTTGGCACTGAAATGGCGAACTCTTCCGGTTTGATCTTCGAGATCTGGCTGATTGTAGGCTTCGTATATTTTGCTTTATGCTTTGTGCTTTCGCGTCTGTTCAAAGTGATTGAGCAACGTTCTAGTGCTTACCTTAACCATCAGTAACGTCATTAATAAGAAGTACCGACTCGCCCAGCTATTCATCACCCTTACCCATTTCACCTGATTGATTTAAGTTATTGATCAGTCAGAATTTATTCCTTCATATTTCTTCTTAGAAACACAGCAAAATGCTCGGCTAATCACTATACTTAACGTATCGAACTACGTTGATTCATCTCAAGGACATCGCTCAACATGGACAATCATAAAGAAAGAGCTTTTTACGCCGTTGTCGGCGCATTAGTTGGAGACGCTGCTTCAATGGGGCTGCACTGGCTATATGACCAAGAGAGGATCTTACACGTAGCAGGTTTTGAGCCAGAATTTCGCTCACCGAATCAGTTCGATTATCAAGACAAGGGCTACTTTGCTCACCAAGGAAAAACCGCAGGTGAACAATCACAGTATGGTGCTCAGCTATTGGCGATGGTCGACAGTTTAGTCGACAACCAACAGTACGATGAAGCGAGCTACATCAAGCACTTCCGATTCTGGTTTGATTTTGGTGGTAGTTGGAAAGGCTACATTGATAAAGCGACTCGTATGAGCTTGTTGAACATCCATCAATTAGAATTGGCAAACGCTCCGATTACAGCGTGTGGTGCGGATGATACACAGCTCCCCACAGTCTCAAAGATCATTCCATTAATCGCATGTACTTATACTTCTCACACCTTACCAGCAATGGTAGAGAGTGCGGTACGAGTGACCAACAACAACGACAAAGCCGTGGAATGGGCACAAGCCATCACCTTATTGGTTCAAGCGGCAATTCAAGGCAACTCTCCACTGCAATCGGTAGAAATGGTGCGACAAACTTGTAGCAAGTTCATACACGATCAAATCGACGAAGCACTGGCTGATCCAGAGCTTTCGATTACAGATGCCGCGAAGAAGTTTGGATTGCATTGTGAACTGAGTGCCGCGTTCCCCTTGCTGATTCGCATTATTGCAGGTGCTCAGAGTTATCAACAAGGCATTCGCGACAACATCTTATGTGGTGGTGACAGCTGCGGTCGTGCGATTGTAATTGGCGCGGTATTAGCGGCGTGTTTCTACGAAGGAGATGGCGAAATTCCAACCGAATGGCTAAAACAAGTCGAACTCAATGGTGGCGTGCTGTCTTTGCCTATTGAGTGATTTCCACAACAACGAACTAGAGCCTGACATAAGACAAGCACACTTCTAGGTCGGATGTCGTTCCTATAAAGTTGGAACACACTGCGATAACTCATTCTTCAGCCAAACAACAAACGGGCTTTCTGGCTCTTCATGGTTGCTATCTTGCGTGAGCAATATGTACTGGTGACCAGAAGGTACGAAGCCAAACGGCGCGATCAAGTTACCTCTTTCAAGATCGTCGGCGACAAGTGGATAAGACCCAAGCGCTATGCCTAACCCATCGACAGCCGCCTGAAAGCAAAAGTAGAAGTGTGCAAATGTTTGGTTCGCTCGAGCTTTTGACCACTCTCCACCATTAACTTTATCTATAGTGATAGCACCCCAATGACTCCAAGCACCTGGCCGTGTACTGCTGTGCAGTAATTTCACATCATCTAAGTTATCTTTTACCTGCTGCCAATAACCCGGGGAACACACAGGGCCTACCCACTCTTCAACTAGTGGTATCTGTTCGTAACGCTCGGTTAATTTAAAGTCATCTCGGCGAATCGCCATATCGAGCCCTGTCGCATTCAAGTTCACAGGCCCACCAGCAGTCGACAATCGAACATCAATTCCGGATTCGTTATAGAAATCACCGAGTCGAGGCATTAACCAACGCATGGTCAATGTGGGTTCGCATGAAACTTCCAACGCTTGATGATTCAGCTGATTAAGCTTATGGACTCCAGTCTCCAAGGCTTGGAACGCTTGCTCTGTGTAACCTTTGAGTAATTCCCCTTCTTTGGTGAGACACACATTCCTGCCCTGTTTGTAGAACAAAACTTGGGATAAGTGATTTTCCAATACCTTGATCTACTTACTCACCGCGCCATGTGTGATATTGAGTTTATCCGCCGCTTCACTGTAACTACTCGAATGCGCTGCTACGTGGAAAATATGAAATGCTTTCAAATGTCTCATGTGTGATTTTTTCTCACAGATAGGTGGAATTCATTTCGATTATAGGCAGCAATAAAAAACCATACAATGCTGGCTCATCAAATATAAAGAGTTGGAGTCATTATGGAGTGGTTAATCCTAGCAGTATTGGGACTATTGATTGTTATCAGCCCAGGCGCTGATTTCGTTTTAGTTTTGAAAAACAGTGTCAACCAAGGAAGACAAGCAGGGATTTGGACTGCAATCGGTGTGAGTTTAGCGATTTGTGCTCACATCAGTTATTCAATGCTTGGGATCAGTTACTTAATCTCACAGAATGAGCAGCTGTTTGACATGATTAGATACGCAGGTGCGACCTACCTTATTTATCTAGGGCTAAAAGGTATCTTGAGTGCGGACAACAAGCTTGCACCGATGGAAGATGCAAAGCAAAGCACCAGTGTTTGGCGCTATTTAGCCCAAGGCTTCTTATGTAACGTGCTCAACCCAAAAACCATGTTGTTCTTTTTGAGCATCTTCAGCCAAGTCATCTCACCTGATGCAGAAAACCAGCATGTCGCGCTCGGCTATGGGCTTTACATGATCGTTCTTCACGGTTTATGGTTTGGCGTTGTCGCTATGCTGTTTACTTCGAATACATTGCAAAAGCATCTATTGAGAGCAAAGAAAAGGCTTAATCAAGCATGTGGATTTGGCTTAGTGACGTTCGGAGCACTGTTGGCGATTAAATCGTAAACAAGCGAGTCACAAATAGAGAGCGATTCAAACGACTGAATCGCATCTAACTGGGTCTTGGTAAAACTCTAAACAAGATTCATCGGTCTAATATCGGCACTATCAGGGAAGATAGCGTTGAGTTGTTTCACTTCTATCGATAAATGTCGGTTGAGCACACCCTTGATAACCGAACGCATATCAGTCGTTGGACTAAGGTCTCGGCCTTCATATAGCTGGCTTTGGCTCAAGCCTGGCCAATTGGTAATAACCTTACCACCCGCTCCTTTCAACGATGGCAGCGCACCACCCGCAACAAACATGACGTTGCCAGTGCCATGGTCGGTGCCTTTGGTGCCGTTTTCTTTTGCTGTTCGACCAAATTCACTGGCTGCAATGATCACTGTCTTCTGCCAACGATCACCTAGTGAAGCTTTGAGAGCCGCTAACCCAACATCCAAAGTTTTAAGCTGATTACTCAACCGTCCATTTACGTTGCCTTGATTGGCGTGAGTGTCCCACCCACCGAGTTCGCTGCGATGTTTGGTCCGTTATCAGCCGACAATATGTCGCCTGTTTTACCCATCAATGATTTAAACTGTTTGCCGACACCTTGGTCGCCTACCAGTTGATCTATCTTCATGACACTTTCAAAGTTTGAAGACAGCATTTGGTCACTTTGAAACAACTCTTCCAGCAGTTCCGTTTGTTTATCACGTGTTTTTAAGCGGTTTGGGTACCAACTTGCAACGGTCGATTCGCCCTGCATGATGAGTGGTAAGCCCGAATCAATCGCTATTCCATCGTATTTTTCTGAGCTCAACGTGAGTAAACGGTTAATCCACCCTACGGTGTTAAACGGGTCGGAAGTGCCATTCTCCAATATCTTCTGTCCATCAAAATGTGAGCGCTCGCGATAAGCGGTTGAACAAGCGTGTACAAAGCTGAGTTCGTTACTCTCATACCATTGATGGCATTGCTTTAGGGACGGATGGAGCCCAAAGAAATCATCCAACTTCACTAGCTGTTCAGGTTTTAATCCGATGTTGGGTCTCAAATTAGAGTAATCCGGATCGGCATGCGGCACTACAACATTTAAACCATCCATCGCGCCACGCAGTGATACCCAAATGAAGATATTGTCTGAACCTGTTTTGGCAAAGCTTGGAAATGGCAGCATCGCACTGACGCCAACAGCCGCCGCAATACCCATGAACTGGCGGCGGTTAATACTATGTGGCGCTTTATTCTGAGAACAATCTGACTTTTTCATACCCACTCCTAACGATATTGAAACTGCGGACTTAGCCACAACAGGGAAAGTTGCATTGCAGCGCTGTCGGCTTTGTTCAATACAATTTGGGTGTGTTCATCAATAGCATCGCCATATAAACCCGCGATCACTTTATCCACTACCGCTTTCGGCTTAACTCCTGACGCTTTAGCCGATTTTATTGCAGCAGACGCAAGCCTATTCGCAACTTGCATACGTTGAGTCAACGCCGAAGGGCTATTGTAGTCTCTGTCTTGATCCGACCAGCCTGCAGGTGAACCCGGTTTAAAAGGAGGCTGCCCTAAATTGTTGAGTGCATTGAATGCCTGTTTCTCGTTTAAAGAAATATCGGCACTACGAAGAACGGCAAACAGCCACTCCTTCGGCGGTCTAAAACGATTAGGGTTAGGTTTACTCGCCTCAGCGCTGTTCAATAACAAGCGATAGATAGGCAGTAAATCTCCCTCGCCTTTCAGATATTCAGCAACCATTTGCTCTGAGAGTTCTTTAGATATGTCGCCAATGAAATGCTGGCAAAGCTTATCAACCAAGTGCGCAGCAGTGTCTTTGTGGGTCGCTAAGGTTTTTAAACACGACTCTCCTTGCGAGACGCCGGATTGAGAATAAGCCTTTCCAAGCAGTGTGATACTTCCTGGCTCATGCAGGTTATTAGCAAATCGAAACCCAGCATCAGGAGATTTGAATTTAATGCCCCAGCCTGAAATCGCTTTTGCTAAGGCAATGACGTCTTGCTGAGTGTAAGAACCGTCAACGCCAAGAGTGTGGAGTTCTAAGATCTCACGAGCGAGGTTCTCATTGAGCCCCTTATTACGGCGCTTTCCGACTTTTGAATTGGGACCAATCGAGAGTTGATTGTCGAGATACAGAAGCATCGCAGGATGTTTAGAAGAAGCCATCAGCATCTCGCCAAAGTTACCATTCCAATGCTGGCGAACCACATCGTTTTCAATGCTGGCGGCCAAGGGCATCAGTTTTCGATTATCGACCGAGATGGCGAAGTGATTGCTCCAAAACTGAATGATGCGCTCTTGAAAACCATAAGGAGTTTCAACACTTTGTAGGTGGCGAGCTTGAGCTTGTTGTCGATACTGCGTTCGAAGAAAAGACTGCGCTTCTTTCTTCGTGGCTTGCATCTGTTGTTCGTCACCCTTGGCCTTCATTCGTTGTACACGATTCTCTCCTACTTTAATCAGAGTAGATTCAGTACTCGGTAAGTCTTGTATAGCTTGGTGAACGAATGGCTTTTTATCCAACTGTTCTACAGGAGAATAATAGGTTGTTTGACCTAGTTTTGGCCCAAAGCCAAACCTTTGTTCACCCACGATTTTTGAAGTCGGGTAATAATTCATTGCACACTCCCTTACGCTCGATCTTTTCTAAGTGTAATCGCTTAGTCATCAAGCATAGGGAGCTTTACAAGGTTTTACGTTAGATAAGTGTCAGGTGCCTATCAAGTTACCGACACGGTGTGATCATTTTGAATGAGTGTCTATTTACGCCACATATAGACAAACTGCTCGTTTTGCGAGGTGATTTCAAAGCCAAACCTCAAGTACAACTCCCCAACTCGATTACCTTGCAGGTAACAAAGTTCGACGGGTTTATTGAGGCTGTCAGCCTTAGTTAAGCAATCTTTCAGTACTTGGCTACCAATGCCCTTTCCATGATACTCAGGCAATAAGAAGAATCGGCAAAAATAGAAGTGTTCGCCTTTGTCTTGCAACAACACACTGCCAATCGCCTTGCCTTGATATTCAATGATTTCAGGCCGTTCTTCTGCCCACTCTTCAGCGTGTATATCTCGTTGAACCTGCTCATCCCAGCCAAATACGGCCTTGATAGGTTCGAACTCAGCGGCCCTCTTAAGCTCGAACAGAAATTCATAATCTGATGACTGAGCAGCTCTTGTTGAATACTTCAAAATACCTCCAACAATAATTGGCTGTGGTTTCATTTTCGCTAAAACCGGAATTCAGCGCCCCCGATAAAACTAAATGCCACGCTTAAATGTTCATTTGGGTTCTAGTTGGTAACGTAAGACTTCGTGTTTATCTTGCTCTGAGTAAAAGGTACTCAGGAATTGTCCACCGCACTTCACAATCACTTTTTGCGAAGCAATATTACCCCTCTCACAGGTAATGATAGCGCTTTCAGTCAATACCTGTCGTTGAATCCAAGACAACATATGACTTGCGATACCCCGCCCTCTGGCTTGCGGCAGCGTCTCATATCCGATATGTCCAATGACATCGTGGATGTACGGACTGGTACCATGACGAACTCTTATCACTCCAAGAATACGCCCAGACTCAAAACAAAAATAAGTAGAAGCAGGCGTCCACCCTTCTGGCAAACCCTCACCTTTTGAATAAGCAATTCGTCTTTCTAAATAGGCATCACTGCCATCGGAAATCCCCGTGTAAATATCTACCCCATCCTCAGCGCAAGCGTTCACATAGTAATGAAAGGCCGTTGAATGTGAAAGAGCAGCTTTAACCATGTCCATATGATGTTGATTCTCCAACGGCTTCTACGCTATTTAGTTCAGGAGCGACTCGCAATTTTGACCTATTATCGACTACTGCTTCTTAACGTACTTCGCCGTAACCAGCATTTCACCGCCACCATCCAGCTTGCAATCTAGTTGGTGATCTTTGCCTTCATTGATGCGTCGAATCACAGCTTTGGTGCCGATTTTCAGAACGCTGGAACTGCCTTTAATTTTTAGATCTTTAATGAAGGTAACTTTATCGCCACTTTCCAATACAACGCCATTCACGTCCTTAACACGCGCGGCTTCTCTTTCTAAACGCTCTTCTTCTGGGTTCCATTCGTAGGCACACTCAGGGCAGATTAGGTTGTTTTGGTCTTGATAGACATATTCAGATTGGCATTGCGGGCACGGAGGTAGAGACATACGTTAATACTTCATTTAAATAGAATTTGTTCCATTTTAATGGCTCTTGTCAGGCTTAGCGAGCATAAATCTAACAAGTTTTACGGAGAGCTCATTGTCTTTAAAAAAAGAGCAGTACCTAAACGAACAAACACAGCCGCTAAGCTGTGTTTGTTTAAAGGTTTGAAAAGCGGAACGGCTTAACGTTCGACTTTTGGTGAGTAAATCGAGTAAGCGGTAATTTGCCCTGCCACGATTGCCGAGAACATGAATAACGCCGATAAACCAATACTCGGGATAGGCAAAATCGATTGTTCAAACACCGACTGGCTGGCACTCACTAATACTCGGCTACCCGGAACCAAGATGATGATCCCTTGCACGATATAAATAGAACCCGTGAGCTCCATCTTCTTGGCAATCCAAGTTCCGTACAAAGTAATAAGAACCGTCGTCACCCAAGTGCCGACAACCCAACCACTATCAAAACCTAGATAGAATGGGCCCCACATACCGAGAACGGCAACTGGCAAACCAAGTAAGATGTCTTTAGGGCGAGCATTGAACATCACACCGATAGACACAGAGATCAGCACCAAGCCAGATATGTGCATCCACATCGGTACCGCGTTGGTATAGTCGATGGAGACCGCTTGTCCCCATATCGCTTCACCGATGTTGAGCCCCATGATAATCCCGACAAACAGCTTAATCAGGGTTAAGGCGCTCTGCCCTAGCAAGCTGGTACCAGAAACCAAGTCATTAAACGCCAAACATTCTAATGCGTTAGCTATGGATAACCCGGGGACAAACAAGACAATCGAGGCGATACACAACGCCCACACCGGAATCGGCAACCCTGTGCTCGCCAGAAACGCCACGAAGATACCGGTTAGCAGTGCCGAGATGAACTCAACCGCGATAGCACGACGTGAATGAAGAACTTGCTGACATACCCACACCATCAAACCCAATAACGCAGAAAAGCCCACCGCTTCCAACGTACTGCCCACCAGCATCAAATAAGCAGGCGGAATACCCATATTGGCAAGTGCAGTCACAAATTTTGAGTAACCGACAGGTTCTGGTACAGGCTCACTGCTTGGCTGGTTAATACGAATGATCGTATTGGCCAACAAACTCAGGTTAATTGACGCAGGCTTTAGACGCTTAAGAATAACGGCGTTGTTATCGTCTGGAAACTGATAATTAATCGCGGTTGGCGTTGCTTGGATCATCACATCCACACCATGCTTTTTAGCATAATATTGTGTATATTTTTCAAGCTTATACGGAGCGCAACCACTGCGGTGAAGAGTATCACCAATTTCAACAATTTTGTTAATTCGGAACTGAGAAGGCATGGGTATTTTAGGGGAGACAAAATGTGCGGCAAATGTACCAAACGACAGACGGAATGACGAGGCTTTTGCGTGAATTATCAACTGAACTCGTTACTTTTTTCTGCAAAGGCTTAGAAGTCTCTATAACTCTACTCATTTGGGATTAGTTTACTGAATGTTTTGACCGACTAATAAGTTAAATTTATGCATTCAGATTGTTATTAATGGACGCCAAAACACGATTAAAAATCAGTTTATGTTAACACTCCAAATTCCTTAATTTGTATGGGTTTTATGACAAGCTAACACCAACAAACTGGTTTATAAATCAAACCGAATTTGTCACAGAAATAGCGGGGGATTTTCCATTGTTTCTCGCCCTCCGTTTAACGAGAGTTTAGTCACATTTTATTCACTCTGAAAACGCCGAACATGATTGAAAAACTAGCGGAGTGGTGGTTATGCGAGCACTTAGAATAAAAATGAAAGAAAAAGGTTTCGTTTTCAGTTAGATGTGGCATTATCACTCTCGTTAAGACGATGTGCGTACATCGTATAATGGCTATTACCTCAGCCTTCCAAGCTGATGATGCGGGTTCGATTCCCGCTGTACGCTCCAGTCTTCTTGATGCCTCAGTCTTACTCTTAAGACAGTGTGCGTGCATCGTATAATGGCTATTACCTCAGCCTTCCAAGCTGATGATGCGGGTTCGATTCCCGCTGCACGCTCCAACTTCTCCTTATGCTCCATGACGTGCTTTATTCCAGCGACACGCTATTCAAAAACTTTCTCCGTTAGTTAAATCCATAGTCATTAAATCTATACTGATTAAACTTATTTTGTTTAAGCTTAGATTGACCAACCAAAGCTATTAACTCCTTAATTCGCTTCGTATTTCTGACACCTATCCAAATCACACATTGCAGTTCAGCTTTTAATGATTTTCAAAATTGTTCCAATTTAATAATCTTGGTCAATATCTGCAAAAATCATTGTGTTAATGTGCGCGCATTAGCAACAACCCATAAATAATAAAAAATGTTTAAAAGCAATGAGTTAACAATTAGCATCGAAGCAATTAATGTCGCGCTAGCAAAAGTTGAAAATGCCAATAAAATTCAGCTAGATACATTGAAAGGTTATGTGAACAGCGAGCCTGAACAGGCTGTACTGGCTTTTCGATCGCTGAATGAAGCAGAGTCAATCGATGACAAGTTTAAAAAGATCATGGCAGAGCTACCGCATCTGAGCGGCGAAGCACACCATCTGCTTGAAACTTCTATCTTGCTACAGTGACTATAAATAAAGATAAGCCTCAGCGAATCCCTCACAGCAAAGCGCTTTAGGTATAAGTTAAGACTTATCTTTAATTTTCTAGCCCTCATTGAATTTCTAATTCAACAAAGCGCTATTGATTAACGTCTAAAGCGTTAACGACTTCACCATACCCGCTTCAGCGTGACCAGGGATATTGCACGCTAACTCTACGTTATTATCACCATGGAAATGCCACAGCAATTGCTTCGCTTTACCCGGCTTAACTGTAACTGTGCTACCCGAGTCATGGGCGTGATTACCCGTGTTTTTCATCATTTCACGGTGCTCTAGCTGCTCTGAAGCAGAACCAATCGAGAATTCGTGATCAATCTTGCCCGTATTCATCACAACAAACTGCACCACGTCGTTTGGCTCAATATCAACCTTGTTCTTAAATGTGATTTTCATATCGTCACTTAGCAGAACATGAACCACTTTATCCGGCTTTGCGCCTGTCGCAGGCATACCCACTTCAGACATGCCTTCCATATTCATCATCGAATGGTCCATCTTTCCATCCTTCATCATGCTGTGATCCATTTTTGAATGATCCATCTCTCCATTTTTCATCATTGAGTGATCCATTTCAGCAAAAGCCGTTGCAGTGGTCAGTGTTAGAGCGATAGCAATTAGTGTCTTTTTCATGGTCGTTCCTTAGATTAATTCTGTTTTATGTTAGTTTCACATATTCATGTGGTGCGCCCTTACCTACTCCGGTCTCGCAAGTAAGGGCTTTATAGTCAGTGCGTTATTTACTTGTCTCGTTTTGGCTCTGAGTAATCTCTCGCTGTTTCCAGAGCTTAAAGATTGCAGGCAAAACCAGTAGGGTAAGCAACAGTGCCGACGCCATTCCGCCTATCATCGGCGCGGCAATTCGCTGCATCACTTCAGAGCCCGTTCCCTCGCCATACATAATTGGAATGAGGCCAATGATCACCGTAAGTACTGTCATCATCACAGGACGAACACGCAGTCCTGCACCCTCACGAATCGCATCCGTTAAGTCTTCACTCTGAAGTGCTTGCTGGTTCTGCTCCGCATCCAATTTTTTGTAGTGCCATGCTTGGTTTAGGTAGACCAACATGATCACACCTATCTCAACAGCTACCCCGGCAAGGGCGATGAAGCCCCCCCCCACTGCAATGGAGAAGTTGTAATTGAGGATATGCATTAGCCATAAACCACCAACCATCGCGAGTGGTAATGTCAGCATGATCATCATCACCTCACCGACACGGCGGAAACTGAGGTAGAGCAACAACATGATGATGGCGATGGTAATTGGCACAACGACACTTAAACGTTCTTTGGCGCGTTCCATGTACTCGTATTGACCAGACCAAGCCAGTGAGTAACCCGCAGGCAAAACAATTTGATCTGTAACGACTTTTTGTGCCTCTGCCACATAAGAACCAAGGTCACGCCCTTCGATATCCACGAACACCCAACCATTAGGACGCGCATTCTCTGTTTTGATCATCGGAGGGCCATCTTCATATCGAATATCCGCGACATCAGAAAGCGCGATACGAGCACCGTTTGGTGTCACTAACGGTAGGTTCTGTAACTTAACGACAGAATCACGATAGCTTTGTGGATAACGGACATTGATCGGGTAACGCTCTAGTCCCTCAACGGTTTCACCCACGTTCATGCCACCAACCGCAGTCGAGATAACCTGTTGCACTTCTTTAATGCTCAAGCCATATCGCGCAGCAGAGCGGCGTTTAATGTCTATCGTGACGTAACGACCGCCCGCAACACGCTCGGCGTAGACAGAAGCCGTACCACTGACGCTGTTGAGGGTGGGTTCAAGTTGCGAACCAATATCCTCAATCACGCTCAGATCTGGGCCTGCGATTTTGATACCAATTGGCGTTTTGATACCGGTCGCCAACATGTCGATACGCGTTTTGATTGGCATGACCCAAGCATTGGTCAAACCGGGGAATTGAATCAGATCATCAAACTCTTTACGCAGAGACTCCGTAGTGACACCGTCACGCCACTGATCTCGCGGTTTAAGCTGAATAACCGTTTCAATCATAGTCAGTGGCGCAGGATCGGTTGCTGTCTCTGCTCGACCAATTTTGCCCCACGTGGTTTCGACTTCTGGAATGGTTTTGATGAGTTTGTTGGTTTGTTGCAACAACTCACGCGCTTTACCAATTGAGATGCCCGGATACGTGGTTGGCATGTACATCAAATCCCCTTCATCCAAAGGAGGAATGAACTCACTACCAAGCTTACTGGTTGGGTAATAAGCAGACGCCATTAAGCCAAGTGCGATAACAATCATCACCTTGGGATACTTGAGGCTGAGGTTCAGAAGCGGTTTATACATCGCCACTAGGCTTCGGTTTACTGGGTTTTTGTGTTCAGGTAACACGTTGCCGCGAATGAAGTAACCCATTAGCACAGGAACAAGCGTGATAGCCAAACCGGCTGCAGCGGCCATTGCATACGTCTTGGTAAATGCAAGTGGCGAGAACATCTTGCCCTCTTGCCCTTCTAGCGCGAACACAGGCACAAAACTCAAGGTAATGATAATCAGAGAGAAGAATAGCGGAGCGCCAACTTCTTCTGCTGCCTTACCAATCACCTGCCAACGGTTTTTGTCAGTGAGCGGAGTCCGTTCAATGTGTTTATGAACGTTCTCGATCATCACGATGGCACCATCCACCATGGCGCCAATCGCAATCGCGATCCCGCCAAGAGACATGATATTGGCGTTAATACCCTGCCAATGCATCACAATGAATGCACCTAAGATACCAACAGGCAGACTTAGTGCGATAACCAACGACGAGCGGATATGGAACAAGAACAGCGCACACACCACGGCGACCACGATGAACTCTTCAGCCAGCTTCTTCCAAAGGTTTTCAACGGCTGAATAAATCAAAGTCGAACGGTCATAAGTCGCGACAATCTCAACACCATCAGGCAAGCCAGCTTGCAGTTCAGCGAGTTTGGATTTAACCGAGTCGATCACTTCACTGGCATTTTCACCAAAGCGCATCACGATAACGCCGCCAACCGCCTCGCCCTCACCGTTGAGTTCCGAGATACCACGACGCATTTGCGGGCCGAGGTTAATATCAGCAATGTCACCTAATAGCAGCGGAGTACCTTTGTCGGTCACTTTTAGCGGCAAAGATTGAATGTCTTCAATGCTTGTCAGGTAACCCGTCGTACGAACCATGTGCTCGGCTTCCGCAATCTCAACAACAGACGCACCGGTTTCTTGATTACCATCTTGGATTGCTTTGTTGACCTGTTGAAGCGTTAGGTCATAAGCACGTAATTTGGCCGGATCAATCTGCACTTGATACTGCTTCACCATACCGCCAACGGTCGCGACTTCAGATACACCATCTACGGTTTGTAGCTCGTACTTCAAGAACCAATCTTGCAGGCTACGGAGTTCCGCTAAGTCGTGCTGACCAGTTTTGTCTTGCAATACATAGCTGTAAACCCAACCCACACCGGTTGCATCTGGCCCTAATGTTGGCTTAGCACTTGATGGCAAATTAGGCGCCACTTGGCTTAAGTATTCCAACACGCGAGAACGCGCCCAATACATATCAGTATCATCATTGAAGATGATATAGACATACGAATCGCCAAAGAACGAGTAGCCACGAACCGTTTCAGCACCCGGTACAGCTAACATGGCGGTGGTTAATGGATAAGTCACCTGATCCTCGACCACTTGCGGCGCTTGCCCCGGATAACTGGTTTTGATGATCACCTGAACATCTGACAAATCAGGAATGGCATCGACAGGTGTATTTTTAACGCTGTATAAGCCGCCAAATACGATGGCTACAGTGGCAACCAGCACTAAGAAGCGATTGCTAATAGACCAGCGAATGATTGCATTGATCATAGTTCGCCCTCACCCGTGCTATTCGTCGGTTCGAGAGATTTGAGCACGTAATCAGAACCTTGCTTCGCCACTAGAAACTGAATGGTTTGACCCTCGGAAAACTCAGATAAATCAAGGTCATCACTGGCTTGGAAATTCATTTCACCCGCTTTCCAATTCCACTCTGGGACTGGCTGATGTTTTACAGTGATCATGCCAAAATCAGCCATCAACATAGTGATTTCACCCGTTACCCAAACTTCGCCTGCGATCTTGTGTTTGTTGACCTTGTAATCAACAACCTCGTACTGCCCTGACTCTGTCTTTCTCATCTCAAAATCAATCGCCTTACCACGTTGCACGTCACTCATGTCTAAGCCTTCCGCAAACGTGAAATTCATCACCATGCCCGGCCAATCCCATTCTGGAACAGGCTGATGGTTAATCGTCACCATACGGCTGCCTTGCATAACATCGGAAATTTCACCGTTTGCCCATACGGTTTCCGCTTCTTCCTCAACACCATTGATGCGTGACAGATCAGCTGATTGGCTCGATTCAGAATCCAACATGAAGTGTGCAGAAGTGACAATACTCTCACCTTGCTCTAGCCCTTGAAGCACCTCTATTTTTTCGCCAGCTTCACGACCAACCTCAATACGAGCAGAGCGATACTTGCCAGAACCTTCTGACATCACCACTCGAGTCATACCACCGGAGTGAATCACCGAAGATCTTGGGATAGTAAGAACCGCTTCATCACTAATGGGTTTCAGCGCAATATTTGCAAACATATTTGGCTTAAGCTCGCCATGGGGATTGGAGAACTTCAAACGAACGCGCAAGGTTCGAGTTTTCGGGTCCAGAATTGGGTAGACATAATCGACGTTGCCCTGCCACTCCTTACCGGGAATCGCATCCAGTGTCATTTCGGCATTGCTGCCTGATGAGATCCAGTGTGCTTGGCGCTCAAACACCTCAGCATCAACCCATACCTCGCCTAATGGGCCAGCACTGATCACCGCTTGTGCAGGTGAAAGATAACCACCTTCTCGAATATTCAGGCTAGCGATGACACCATCCGCAGGCGCTTTGATTTCGATGGTTTGCGAGGCTTTCCCTTTACGAGCGATGGATCGTATCTGCGCTTTATCTACACCTAGGGTGACCAAGCGTTCAGTCGAGCCCTTGATCAAACCTTTACGACCCGTTTTATAAGCACTGATCAACTCTTCTTGTGCTTTAACAAGCTCTGGAGAATAGAGTGTGAAAAGTACATCACCTTTGTTTACCTTCTCACCCACTGCGTTGATGTAGAGCTTCTCAACCCAACCAGCTGCTCTTACGTTGGTTTGCCACAATGTACTTTCATCGAACGCCACATAACCCACGGTTTCAATGCGCGGTGATAGCGCTTCTCGTGTGACTTGTGCGGTTTTCACGCCAAGGTTATTTTCCACGGAAGAATCAATAAACACGGTTCCGGGCTTATCTTTAGCTCCGCCGTTCACATCGTCTGCATACACAGGGATAAGATCCATCCCCATTGGCGACTGGCCCGGCTTATCACGCTGATAATTTGGGTCCATCGGAGCTACCCAATACAAAGGCTCATCGCTGGCCTGTTTACTTACATCTGCGCCTGTACTCGTTGCCATTGCTGACATGTCGTGTGCTGGATTAATCAGAAAATGGTTCACACCAAAACCCAATGCACCACCGACCAATAAAGCGATTGTTGCTACTTTTACTGAACTCATTATCTATCCCTTACTGATTCTCTGTGGTTACAAGCTGTGGTTGATTTACTTGGTATTCAAAGCCACTGACTAACGCCGCCAGTTTGCTGTTAACGATGTTGAGATCGGTGATCAAACGTTGTTGCTCTAACTTAAGCGCCAGCTCATCGGTCGTTGCTAAAATGACATCGTTAAACTGAGCGGTATTGTTTTGATAGCCCCTCTCAACCGCACTGATTCGTGCTGCAGTTTGAGGAAGCAAGGACGTTTGATAGCGATCTAATCGCTGGATCAGATTTGATCTGTCCACCAGCAATGCGTTCACTTGCGCGTTCATTTGGGAAAGTAAGGTGTCTTTTTGAGATTTAGCCGCACCAACTTGATACTGAGCAGCCGATAAGTTTTTATCTTGTCGGTTCCCTGTAAACAGCGGGATGTCGACTGTCAGATAAGCACTCACCAGATCAGAAGCTGGTTCACCCGCCATGTTATTGGCTTGACGGTGTGCATACATCACTTCCACCCCAAACTGCGGGGTATAAGCTTGCTCGGCTAACTCGACCTGAGTTTGATTGGAGGAAATACTGACATCGGAGATCTTAACCAAAGGATGGTCAGTCAGTAGCTGGTAGTGCTTGGTTGAATCGATATTGGTCGCTAATTTGCTTTCCAACAATGACCAATCGATTTGGTTAGTTGCATTCAGTGTGCCCTGAGAATCAAGAACCTGAGAGCCTAGCCAATCAGAACCCAACCATTCAGAAAGCTGAGAGATTAGACGACGCTGAACCTGCTGGTTTGCCTGAAGTTTCTCATCAAGCTTGCTCACTTGGAGCTGAGCATTAAGCAGATCTTGCGCTTCGCTTTTACCAATCGAGTAATTGGTTTGTACATAGTTTTCAAGCTCAACCAACAAACGACGATTTTGACGAATCACCGACTCAGCCTTTTGCTGATAACCTAACTTAAGCCAAAGCTGCGTCATGCTATTCGCAACCGTCAATTCTCTTGCTTGCACCTGCAAAGCTAAAGCATCTGCCTGTTGGCCTGCCTTTTTTTGTTGAAGGTTAAGCGTATCGCCACGCTCAAACTGCTGCATCAACCCTACCGATATATTGGTCATCGGGTCTTCGTCGAATTGAAAACTATCGACAGGCAAACCGCCAAATCCAACTTTTAATTTAGGATCCATTAAGGTCGAGCTGGCAATGCCCGTTTCTCGCATCGCTTGAGACTGAGCAAAGTACTGTTTGCGATTTCCATCTTCGCTTAAAGCAATCTCAATCAGTGTATTGAGTTGCTGCGTCGAGCTTGCTTGGTCATGTGCTGAAATGTGTTGAGCATTTGAAGCTGACGCCGTGGTAGCCGCGAGCGTAGCACTTGAAAACAAGGCCATAGGCAAGGTAGCAGCAACCACTAAGCTCGTGTTCATGACAAACACAGAGGTTGTTGGTTTCATATTCACAATGAATGTCCATATCTAACGCTAATTAGCGCATAAAAAAGAATGGCTTATCAGATTTATCTAACTGATAGAGCTGTATTTTTAGATATAGATTTATGCGGAAGGTGGGCGTAGCAAAGATTGAGCGCGTGCGACTTTCTGGCCAATCGTGACCGATTGAAAACGAGCTAATGAAAAGGAAAGTTGATCAACGGCTTGAACAGCCTGAATTGGATAGGGACTTGCAGAACACATTGAGGCACAGCAATCGACACTCGAACAATGGTTACCCATCATCGAGCTACCGTCTTCGCTCATTGAAGACATATCGCATTGAGCCATCAAAGCATGGGCACTCATGTTAGAGTCTTCAGCGTGTACTTCTTCACTCATCACATGACACCCCGCCATTGAATCATTAACCGAAGTATCGCTGTGGTAACAAGCCGACTTGCTCGACCCCATTTCCATCATCATTACTTCAGTCATCAAGGCTGAGGAGCTTGAGGCATAGCTAGACATCAACATCGCAATGATGCTGAAAACAATAATCCAAGTTTTTCGGAATGTGTTTGTCATAGCTTACCTTTGAATTTACACCGCAACTATAAACGTTACCCTTAGGGTAAGGTCAATGCCATTGTGCCGATATTTGCCTGACCGTTGAAAAAGTATTCATCCTCTCTTTCATCAAAATGAGATAATTCTTCGACTTTGCAGTTTTTTCTTTAAAAATTATCCAATTAGCTAGCGAAACCTCTATCTGTGTATTTTACTTAAGATAGTGCAACCACGATTCACGGATGATAAAAATGGCTAACAAAAAAAACGTCGAAGCAAACAAGAAAAATACAGAAATCAAAAATAAGAAAAGTAACAAGCTAGAACAAAAGAAACCAACACAAAAAAAGAAGCGCAGACTGCATTCACATCTAAAAGTGAATATCCCACTTTTTCAGTCACTCATGATGATTTTGCCATCATTGGCTAAACACGCTGCTGCAGAAAGTATAGACAATGCCAGCGACGCTGCAGATCAAGTAACCGCAAATAACGTGACCGAAAAAGATGTCACCGATGACCATAGCAAGGCGGACTCATCAGCGGTTGCTCTCCAAGACGCTCAGGCGAGTGACAACGACGTAAACTCAACCTTAAGTGCAAGTCATGCCGCCCATGGTTCGAGCTCTAACTTGGTTCCTTCTCATCATTTGTCGACGCTTTCTCACCCGCAAGTCCATTACATTCCTTCGGTATCGATGCCGACTATCTCCTCAGGAAGTAACGGTCAGCCGACTAATTCAAATGCGCCGACGACACCCGCTTTACCCGTCACCTTTATGCCAGAAGTCATAAAAGGTACGTACGGAGAGCTTCATGTTGATGCAAATGGTCAATACACATTCGTATTGAATCCAAATTCTCCTCAATACATCCTGTTAAACCAGCACCAACCATGTACTGATCATTTTGCGTTACATCTATCTAATGGCTCGAGCATCATTGTTCAGATACCGGTAACAGGTAAGCAAGACACGCCAAATATTTCTGGAGACTTAACAGGTGTGGTAACAGAAGATCACAATATTGATTCACAAGGCTTGTTACATGCGAACGGCAAAATCGATGTCATAGACCCTGACCAAAATGAAAGTTCGGTTACGCCGGAAGTTATCTCAGGTAAATATGGTTCATTAACTATCGATGCTGATGGACATTGGCAGTATCAAGTTGATAACTCGCTCTCTAATGTTCAAGCTTTAACCGCAGCCACTTCACTGCATGAAAGTTTCACAATTCACACCAAAGATGGCACACCGCAAACGATCGATATGACAATAGGTGGCAACGATGACAATGCCGTAATTACGGGTGTGGATGCTGGCACGTTAACTGAAGATTTAACGACACAAGTTCAAGGGCAGCTTTCGGTAACGGACTCTGATCTTGGAGAAGATCATTTTCAGGCATCACAAGTAACTAGCAATTTCGGTACGCTAAGCATCACCAAAGACGGTGCGTGGACATACAATTTAGACAACAATAACCCAGTAGTTCAAAGACTTGGCCAAGGTTCAACTGCGACAGACATCGTCACTGTTCACTCTGCCGACGGTACACCTCACAACGTAACTATCAACGTGAGAGGCACTAATGATAATCCAGTAGTAAGCAGTCAATCTCCACACCTCCCCTCAAAGGCAAATATTAGTGCACCTCCTTCGGGACTGGGGAAAACCATATATGAGGATGTAAATGTGCAAAATGGCCATTTACATACCGGCGGTCAATTACATGTTGATGATAAAGACTTCAACGAATCAACATTTTTGCCTGAGAATCTACATGGGGCTTATGGCGAATTAAAACTTACGAGTCAAGGCACTTGGTCTTACATTGCTAACAATAACAATCCGAATATAGAACAACTGAATAATGGCGACACGCTAACCGAGCGCTTTAAAATACATACAAAAGATGGATCGGTATTTGAACTTAATGTTTATATCAATGGCACCAACGATAAAGCGACGGTCAGTACAGCAACGGTCAGTATAGATGAAACCGACAGAGCGGTAACGGCTTCAGGTACGCTAACCAGTACTGACGTGGATAACCCAGACAATACCTTCACGCCAGGTTCCATTGCAGGCACAAATGGCGACCTCACCATTGATGTCAATGGTCATTGGGCGTTCACCGCCAACAGCGCGTTTAATAAATTGAACGTCGGCGATAAAGTCGAAGAAACCTTCACGGTGTCATCCATCGATGGCACACCGTCGACCATAAAAGTGACGATCAATGGCACCAATGATAAAGCTACTGTCAGCAGTGCGACCGTCGCCATCGATGAAACCGACAAAGCGGTAACGACATCAGGAACATTGAACAGTACCGACGTAGATAATCCAGATAATGCATTCACACCGGATTCAATTACTGGCACCAACGGTGACCTGACTATTGATGCCAATGGTCATTGGTCGTTCACCGCCAACAGTGCGTTTAACCAATTAAACGTCGGCGATAAAGTTGAAGAAACCTTCACGGTGTCGTCTATTGATGGCACAA